>SKUL01000084.1 GCA_007129985.1 Flavobacteriales bacterium | reverse complement strand
CTGTAGTTGGGCTCACCGCGCTGCCAGATGTTGCTGGTACCACCACCGATTTCAGAAATCTGCCACTCGTAATCGAGCACCCAAGAGGTGGTTTGAGGAGAGGCGCCGATAATGTCTTCCAGCTGGAAGCCACTCTGGTTACAAGCGTACAGCGGGTTGTTGGGGTTGTCTTGCACCTGAGCAACAGGGAAGGATTGAACGCCGATGAGGAAACTACCTGTACCATCGAGAATGGTAGCTCCTGACTCGTTGCGTACGCGTAGAATGTAGTCTCCGGCGGGTAAATCAAGCGCAATGGCAGGGAAAGCGGGAGCTCCACCCAAACATCCCGCACATGCAGTTGCCTGGTCATTGAGGGCTATGCCCGCGCAAATTCCATCCCAGCTGCTGTTGCAGCAGAATGCATCTTGTCCACAAACAGCCGCTTCACAGGTTGGGTCAGACGGGAACCCCGGGTTGCCCACGCCTTGGGATACACCGCAATCGGTAGAAGGGTCTGGACTGAAGCACTCAATCAAAACACCTGAGCAATCATCCCAAAGCTCTACAATAGCTCCACTAAAGCCACCAAAAGGATTCAGGTTGATGATGTAGTGATTGGTAGTAGCAGCGTTAAAGCTGTAGAATACATCTGTTCCGCTGGTACCAGCGCACGCTGGAAGACCTGAGCCAAAGGCACCTGTTAAAGTCCCCAAGGTGCTGCTTGTAGCAGGCCAGGCCGCAACACTCAGCGCTTGGGCGCTTACACAATCATCGTTGGCAGGAGGAAGTACACAGCTGCCATCATCAATGGTAGCGGAAGGATCCCAGTTTACAGCGTTGCTGTCAGTACAGCCGCACACGTCAGTGTTCGACGCAGAAATTGTTTGGTCACAAGAGCTGTCCCAATCGTGTAACACGGTAATATCAACATCCGTTCCGATAGGGAATGTACCGATGGTAATACCCGTGGTGCCTCCGGCAAAAGTACCGATAAGAGTACCCTGTGGTGCAAGACATCCAGTACAGTTGGGGTCTGAAGCTGCAGTACTTGCACACAATGAATCCCATGAGGTATTGCAGCAGAAAGGGTCGCCCGAACACACAGAGGCCTCACATCCGGGGTCACCAGGGAATCCGGGGGTGCCTTGTGCCTCATCACACGCAGGTTCACCGAGCAATACATCGTAGAACTGGGCATTACCATCGTTGCTAATATCCAGGGTTAAGGTATAGGTACCTGAAGCGCAATCGGTAACATCGTTGGTTGTGAGCGTGGGAGATACACATGCAGCAGGAGTACATTCAGCGACACCGCAGTCCACTGCAGCATCAGCCGCACAAAGACCATCCCATTCGGTGTTGCAGCAGAAAGGATCATTGGCACAAATTAAAGCTTCACAATCGGGATACTGAGGACAGCCGGGGCCGGGAAGCGGGCCGTCGCAGCATGTTGATGGTGGTGGTGGTGGGCCAGAGACGCAACCAGGTGCAATGCCTGTTTCGGTGGCACTTCCACCAACCCCTGTCGATCCGCTGGCTACCAAAACTGCGTCAAGCAGCACGGTGTAGTTGGCGTTGTTATCTCCGTTAAACCCTGAGGCATCAATCGATAGGGTGTATGGGCCGTTGTCGGCACCATTCAGTGTTTGGGTATCAGAATAGCCGTTGCCATAAGGGCCACCACTGAGCACGGTAACACCGTCATTGTCGGTAAGCGTCCAGGTGGTTTCATCACCCCAGGTTGCACTCTCCACAGTGACTTCAATGTCACATGCTGGTGGTGGCGGAGGAGGCGGACCACAAGTCAACCCAGTAATCAAATCTGATCCACAAACGAGATTGTCAGAACCAGATGACACAACAGTACTTGCACAGGAAATTTCCCAGGTGATGCCGTTGTCGCAGCCAAAGCCTCCGCAATCAGGCATTTGGTAAAAGAAGCTGAGAGGCTCCTGAGATGCGTCAACAGATACGGTTTGAAAATCGCTCCAATTCAGACCGTAAGATCCACCAGAGAGCAAAAGAGCATTGGTGTTGTCACGAAGTTCCCAGTTCAGGCAGTCACCCCACTCGGGACTGGATAAATCGAGCTCCCAGGTGTTTTGAGCCTGAGAGGTAAAACTAGTCAAAGCAGCCAACGCAACAAGAAAGATGCGCTGCTGCCACTTTTTTAACCAGCCTTGCGGTCTGGCAGTTTGGTTGTTATTCTCCATAATGAAAGAATTTGGTTAATTATTGATGATTTATTGATTTGGGTAAAGAACGTTTCACGAAATAATATTCCTTGTTTGTCCGAAAAAAAAAGTAGTCACAAATCAGAGCAGCGCTCCGTATCGCACAACTGAAATTTAATCTCTTTCGAAGCATTAATTTTTGACGGGATAGCGCAAATGAAATGGTTATTAACTCAGGGACAAACTTGGTTTATGCTTAGATGAACTAGTCGCAAAGTTAGACAAAAGTTTGTGACAACCAAATTTTTCTCTTTAATTTCTCAGTGCTCTTTAGAGCAGTTCCTTTCAATCTGCTGATTTGACGCTGCTTTTCTTTCACTTACGTTGAATGCCTTATTTTGTTGAAGCTTCAATTTCATTTCAAGTCAGTTTAGAGTATCTTTGACCAGCTCATTCGGTTCTAATTTGATCGCTGGTTGGCATAGATTAAAGCAGGTTTAGTTTGGAGAAACCTTAATCATCATTACCTTAATATGACTCACTTTTTTAGGTTGTAATATGCGGTCAATTCGTTGTATAACTGTTTTTTGGGGCATGGTAAAGGTTATGTGGACGTGTGCGGGCGCTGTTTGCGAGTCTCGTAGTATTTTGACTCTTTTGGTCATTTCAGTGCCACACCTCAACCTGAGTGCGCAGAGTTTTTTGAATATCGCTGAACAGCAGGGGTTGTACCACAGTTTGCAAAGCACCGACAAATGGGGTAGCGGGGTTTGCTTTTTCGATTTCAATGACGATGGCTGGGATGATATTGTGCTCACTCAGGAATTCGATAGCATTTCTTTCTTTCTTAACAATGGAGGGCAGTTTGAAAAAATAGAGGCTCCAGTACATGTAAATGGCAGGAACAAGCAGTTCCTGTGGGTTGACTTCGATAACGATGGCGACTATGATATCGCTCTTAGTACGCGTTTCAACAGTTTCAGGCTTTATGAGAATACTGGCGATTTTCAATTTGTTGATATCACTTACAGTGCAGGTTTAGAAAATATACCGGCGTCGAATTACGGGATTTCGTTTGGCGATTACAACAATGATGGATACCTCGACCTCTACGTATGTAGGTATGTTGGAAGTGCAGAGCCTCCAACGACCCAGATTGTTAATCTGCTTTTTCGAAACAACGGGGATGGAACCTTTACCGATGTGACTTTTGAGGCAGGAGTTTCTGATGGAAACCAGCCCTCATTTCAGGCGGCCTGGATTGACTACGATAAGGACGGTTGGCAAGACCTATATGTAATCAATGACAGAACTGCATGGAGCAACTCCCTCTATAGAAATAACGGCGACGGAACTTTTACCAATGTTGCCGAGCAAGCAGGGGCTTTGTTTGCGGGAAATGATCCTATGACCATTTCTGTAGCAGACTTCAATAACAATGGGTGGTTGGATATCTTTATGACCAACACGGGTACAGGAACTCCGCCAAATCAAAAACTCTCTATGCTGCTGAAGAACAATTCGGATGGTACATTCATGGAAGCGGCAGACAGCTATGGTGTGGATTTTGACCAATTGTCATGGGGTGCAATATGGATTGACTACAACAACGATACCTTCCAGGATCTGTATGTATGTACGGGGCGCAGTAGTAATTTCTTTCCGTTGCTTTCGAACCACTTTTACCATAGTCATGAAGCTCAGTATTTTTCTGATTCTACGGATGTGTTTATTGGTGATCATGTGTATTCGAGTTTTGCTGTTGCCAAGGGTGATCTGAATAATGATGGTTTCGCAGATATGGTTGTACAGAACATTGAGGATGCGAACTTTCTACTTTGGCAAAACACAGGTAATGAGAATAACTATATCAAAGTAACGCTTCAAGGGCAGGTTTCAAATCGAATGGCAATCGGTTCATGGATACACGTATATGCCGGTGGGCAGACATACACTCACTACACTCTTTGCGGTGAGAACTATTTGTCTCAGAATTCACAACACCATGTTTTTGGTCTTTCAAACCTCAATCAGGTTGATTCCGTAGTGGTGCAATATCTCAGTGGCCACCAGGACAAGTACTTTGATTTGTTGGTTAATGAGCACTACTATTTCTATGAGGGGGATACCTACCAGGCTTCGCTGATCCCTTTTGGATCAACTGCTATATGCGACGGCGATTCTTTAATTATCTCTGCCGGCAGCCATCAGGCATACCTATGGAATACCGGAGATACATCTGAACAACTAATTGTAAATGAACCAGGCGCTTATTTTGTGCAGGTTTGGAATGAGCACGGGGTTTTTACGATCTCAGATACTCTTCAAGTGGAAGTTTTGGCGCCAGACGAGGTTACCATAGATGTAACTGATGTTAGTTGCGCTGGTGGTTCTGATGGCGTTATTGAACTAATTCCGAATCAAGGCATACTTACAGGGATTCAGTGGAGCACTGGCCAAAGTGAAGCTGTTATAACAAATCTGACCAGTGGCATATACAGCTTTATCGGTTTTGATCTTGCTGGCTGCAACGTGAGTGGAAGTTCTTCAGTGAGTGAACCTACGCCATTAATAGGAGAGGTTTTAGTCACGGATGCATTTTGCCATGGCGACTCTTCCGGTACAGCACTTGTTCAGCTAATGGGTGGTGTAGCACCGTACAGTATCGAATGGAATGTTGAAGACAATCTTAACCTACCTGCAGGCTCCTATATTGCAGCTGTGTACGACTCAAATGGTTGTGAGCTAATATTGCCGTTCAACGTATCTGAACCCGAGCCGTTGCTGGTTGATATAGCAATAGAGCAAATGCCAGATTTACCCAATTACTGGAGTGCCCTGGGGATTGTTTCGGGAGGAGTACCGCCATATTCCTTTGAGTGGAGTACGGGGGCGAGCAATTCCTTTATATTGGATAGCCTTAGCCTTGGTAACTACTATCTACTAGTAGAGGATATGAACTACTGTACTGATACAATTTTCTTCAGCATTGATGGTTCTACCAGTGTTACAGAGGTTTTCACTGACGACTGTTTGTTGTTTCCCAACCCTGCCAGTAATACGCTGTTACTAAAAAACTGTTTTGCCGGTACCGTAGTTATTCAGATTTTTGATCAGCAAGGGAGTGTTGCGAAACATCCACGATTTTTGTCTCAAAATGAGCCGTTAAGTGTTGAAGGGTTGGCAAGTGGCTTGTACTATGTCTATATATTTTATGGTGAAAGTTTATTGGTGCGTAAGTTGTTGATAAGCCGTTAATTTATGGGTTGTGATCAAGGATTATCGAAACCTATGGGCATTCCTTTCGTAAGACGTAAATTATGCTTCGATTAGCTTCTATTATCTTATACTTGACTCTGATAAACGTCAGCATCTCCTCAGGACAATATTTTGAAGATGTTGCCACTCAATTGAGTATTAATCCACAGTATATCAGTGGTAATAATTGGGGGACGGGTATTTCTTTTTTTGATGTGAATCAGGATGGATGGGACGATTTAACATATGCACGGGATTATGATTCTTTATTGGTGTATTTTAATAACGAGGGCATTTTTACCAGACATGCAATTGCTCTGCCCGATTCTGGAATGTTGAAAAATGCTCTGTGGTTTGATTACGACAACGATGGCAACCTTGACCTTTTCTTGTCATTTTATCAAGGTAAATTTTATTTACTTAAGAACAATGGAGATTTCATTTTTTCAGATATCACGGAGACCTCCGGTCTATCTAATTTGCCAGCGTTCAATTACGGGGCTACAGTGGCAGATGTAAATCGCGATGGCTTTCTTGATATTTATATCTCCCGTTATTCCGGAATTCCATCCCACCCTTATCACCAAAAGTATAACTTACTCTTTTTGGGTAGCAGTGATGGCGTTTTTACAAATGTGACTCTTGAATCTGGGCTAAACAATACCGTAAGGCCAACTTTCCTCTCGGTAATTTTCGATTATGACATGGATGGTTGGCCTGACATTTATGAAATTAATGACCGAACACTTTTCGATAATATCATGCACAGGAACCTTGGAAACGCGATGTTTTCGGATGCTACAATCCAATCAAATTCGGCATTTAATCAGGGGCATCCCATGACGGCCACCGTAGGTGACTATGACAATGACGGTTTTTTAGATGTATTTATGACCAACTCAACTTACAATCCATCACTAAATGTTACCACGAAAGTTTTGAAAAACAGCGGTAACGGATATTTTTCTGATGTTTCAGAAAGTGTTGGTCTTGCACTTCATGAGTTTTCATGGGGTGGCTTGTGGATTGACCATGACAACAATGGTCTTCAGGATTTGTATGTTGCTACTTCACCAATCGTTCAAAATGCCCCTGTATACAAAGATATCTTCTTAAGGCAGCTCGATAATCACACCTTTGTCAAAGATAGCACAGTGTTCGCCGATATGGTTGCTCAGCGCAATTATTCAATAGCTCGTGGTGACCTGAACAATGATGGTTTTTATGACATCATTACGCATTCTATCGCCCCATACGAAAGTAATGTCTGGCTCAACAGTGGGAATGAAAACAATTACGTGAAGATTACCCTTGAGGGATCTGTTAGTAACCGAATGGCTATAGGATCTTGGATTCGGGTTTTCTCGGGCGGGCAAAAGTACACCCAGTACACCATGTGTGGAGAAAACTATATCTCGCAAAATTCTCAGCATCACATTTTCGGCTTGGGAGACCATATTCTAGTGGACTCTATTCATGTTGAGTATCCTAGTGGGCATGTAGACAGATTTTATGACCTTGATGCTAACTTTCATTACTATCTTATTGAAGGAGAGACATATTTGGTTTCCATTTTGGGTAATGAATCTTCGCATGATGTTTTATGCAGTGGTGAATCATTGGTTCTATATCCTGATGGCACCCATTTTAAATACCTCTGGAACACCGGCGATACTACCCAAAGTATTACCGTATCTCAAAGCGGCTTGTACCACCTTACCACATGGAATGAATTCGGGTTGCCAGCATTTTCTGATACCGTGGAGGTGGTGTTGCAGCAAGAGCCCGATGTCAACATCGTTGCAAGTCATGTAAGCTGTCCGGGCGGCATGAATGGCTCGTTGGAAGTGGTAGTTTCCAATGGAATTCCTCAACAAATCGCCTGGACCCACGGAGCCGAAGGGGCCATGCTCGATAGCTTGAGTGAGGGTGTATACAGCTTTAACGGACTGGATAGCGCAGGCTGTTTTATTTCGGGTTCGGCTTATATTGCTGAACCTCCTCCTTTTCAATCCTCCATTTCAACAACTGATGTGCTTTGCCACGGAGAAAGTACAGGTACGGTTTCGGTATTGCTGGCAGGTGGCACGCAGCCCTACGATTTACATTGGCAGGGTGTCACCCCTGATTTCTTACCGGCAGGAAGCTTTACTTTGACAGTGATGGACTTAAATGGCTGTGAGCTCAGTCTTGCGTACACAATTCAGCAGCCTGAAGCCCTGTTTTTGGATGTGGAAACCACCCCCTCCATGCAGGAAGCAGCCACAGGCTCTGCCATGCTCTACATTGAAGGAGGCTCGCCACCTTTCGATGTGGAATGGAGCAACGGTGTTCAGGATGAATGGGTATTGGAAGAACTCTCACCGGGAATCTATCAGGTATGGGTGACCGATAGCAATGGCTGCGCGGAGACGATTGAATTCGAGGTCAGTTCCATTACGAGCGCTCCGGATGGCGGGGTCTTTGGCTTCCGCGTCTTTCCCAACCCAACCGGCGAGTACTTTTGGATTGAAGGCTGCAACCACCAACCGTTAGACTGGTTCTTGATCGACTCCAGGGGTGTGTCGGTAGCTCAAATGCAACAGCAGATCTGTAATGACCCTATTTATGTGGGCGATTTTGCGGAGGGAATGTACATCCTGTACATCCAACAGCGCCATGAAACGGCTGCTTTACGATTGGTGCTAATTCGATAGCAGGCAACCTAACCCGGTCTTTACGTTTTGTTCATGTACAGAAGCCTCAAACGCTTCTGCACAACCTGCAAGCCAACACTTCTTAACCAACCATGAAAATACCAACCCTGCTATGGGTTGTTTGGGGTTTGTTGCTTCAGGCGACCTGTTTTGCACAATTTCAGTTTATGGACATTTCAGCCCAGCAAGGGCTGGATTACCCCATCAATACACAGGGCCTTGTTCTAGGCACGGGGATTAGCTTTTACGATATCAACGGCGATGGTTGGGATGACCTTACCATCAGCACCGGGCATACCCCCCCGGCCATTTACCTCAACAATGAGGGGGTGATGGAGCCCGCTCCATTCAATATTCCTAGCTATGGGAGTGGTTACATCGTTTCGGTGGTGTGGGCCGATTATGACAACGACGGAGATGCGGATTTACTGATTACCCGCTTTCCCGGCCCGGTAGAACTATGGCAAAACGATGGGAACTACAACTTTACCAATGTGGCCGCAGACGTTGGAATCGTTCAGTTGAATATCAAGCATATGGCTGCTGCGTTTGTGGATTACAATCACGACGGGTACCTGGATTTATTTGTAACCACCCATCCGCTGAACGAGCCCTTAATTCCGGAAAATACATGTCGTATGTACCGGAACAATGGCGATGGCTCTTTTACTGACGTGACCCAGGAAACGGGGTTGTCAATGCCTCCCTACTTGATGTTTCAACCTGTTTTCTTTGATGTTAACAACGATGGCTGGGAAGATCTGCTGATGATTGTGGATCGAACTATATTCCCGAACTTCCTCTTTTTGAATAACGGCGACGGTACATTTACAGATATTTCAGACACTTCAGGAATGGGACTGAGCATTGATGCGATGTCGGGAACCATCGGTGATTTTAATCACGACGGATATATGGACGTCTTTGTTTCCAACAACCCAGTGCCCTACAATTACCTTTTTCAAAACAATGGAGACCTTACTTTTACCAACGTGTCAGAGCAATATGGAGTTCAGTCATTTAAGAGCTGCTGGGGTAGCCTTTGGCTCGATTTCGACAACGATTCCTGGGAAGATCTCTTCATAGCTGTTCAGAATGTCTGGCCTAACACATTTAAAAATGAATTCTTCAGGAATCCGGGCAATGGACTGCCCTTTGTAGATGTTAGCAGTAGTATGGGAATTGCCCAGTTTCCCACACAGTCTTTTGTTGCCGCCATGGGGGATATCAACAACGACGGGTATTACGACTTTGCGGTGAGTAGCAGTCAGCCTTACGAGTTTAAGCTTTATCAAAATGAAGGTGGCATCAATCACTACTTGTCAGTATCCTTACAAGGCACAAACGCCAACCGGGATGCCATCGGTACATGGATTAAATGCTATGCAGACGGTAAGGAGTACCTACGCTATACCATGAGCAGTGAAAATCTGTTCGGGCAAAATTCATCCAAAAAGATTTTCGGGCTTGGACTGATTAATCAGGTAGACTCTCTGATTATTGAGTGGAACTCGGGTACAGTGGACAAGTACTACGAGCTGGATGTGAATCAAAACCTCCATCTCATTGAAGGAGCCAGTATGAGCCTGCCATTAGTCGTGGAAATATCCGGAAATGTTCAGTTCTGTTCAGGAGATTCGGTAACGCTCGATGCCGGAACATACCAATCCTATCTCTGGAGCACCGGCGATACCACGCAGCAGCTTGTGGTAATGGAAAGCGGAGTTTACTCAGTAATTGTTACCAACGAATTCGGCTTGGAGGTAGAGTCTTTTCCGGTAGAAGTTGAGGTGTTCCCATCGCCTGACGCAGATGTGACGGTGAATCATATTACGTGTGCAGGCCTTTTTAACGGAAGTTTGTTGCTGGAAATCAGTACTGGGCCTACTCAGGATGTGATTTGGAGTAATGGTGATACCGACAGTTTACTCACTGGTCTGGGGCCCGGAATTTATTCGTACCATGCAACTGATTCCAATGGATGTGAGGTTCAGGGTGCCGTATCGGTGTCAGAACCGCCGCCATTGATTGTGCAGCAAATTGTTTCCAATGTGCTCTGTTATGGTGAGGCTTCAGGTATATCCAGCTTAAATATAACGGGTGGTACACCGCCTTATGAAACCAACTGGCAACTTGAAAACCCGGATTCAATTGCTGCCGGCCAGTACGCTGTGTGGGTGCATGACGCAAACCTCTGTGAATGGAGCGCAGACTTTGAGGTCACTGAACCCGATTCAATAGACTTCTACCTTTTTATGATGCCCAACGCAAGTGATGCTGCGCTCACCGATGTTGGTATATCGGTTTGGGGAGGAACACCACCATACACGGTAAACTGGAGCACGGGCAACAGCGGTTTTATTTTATGGGGAGCAGAAGCCGGTGATTATTCTGTTTCCGTAATAGATGCCCATGATTGTGAAAAGGAGAGAATTTTCAGTGTTGAGGGGCCAAGTAATACCACAGAAGTCTTGGCGGGTGCGTGGCAGCTTTTTCCGAATCCTGCCAGAGATATGGTAACCATTTCGGGTCCGGTAAACGGCAATTATGCATACAGAATAGTGGATGCTTCGGGAAAAATTTTGAGAACGGGTCGGTTAGATTTTCCGCAAGCCTCCATATCGGTGCTTGATTTACCTCCGGGCTACTATATTCTGCAAGTGCAGTACAATCGCGGCTTAAAGCCCATGCAACTGGTGATTGCAGGGAGGTAGCAACCCTCTTTTTCGCATGTTTCCAAAATTGGGTCTTGTTGAGAAAGAAATTGAAATTTTGGAGGCAACGCTTCTGAAATAAGACGTTTACTAAGCATGCTGCCGTATTGAGTGGCACTGTTTCCAAAGCCTGCAAGCAAAACCAAGACTGGATGATGAAAACGTCAACCACTTTGCTTGTATATCTCATTGTGTGGTTCATTCCGCGGGTGGGATTCGCACAGTTTGTGGACATTACCACACAGTCAGGCATTGTGAACCAGATTACTTCTTCCTTCGGTTCTGATGGAGTAAGTTTCTACGATTTCAATGGTGATGGTTGGGATGACCTTACGGTAACAACGGGTGGGCCAGAGGTTCTTTTTTATCTGAATGTTGGGGGGATGTTTGTTGAAACTGATCTCGGAATCACTGCTGCCAACAATGGTTTTGTCTCCATGGTTCTTTGGGCAGATGTCAACAACAACGGGTACGCCGATTTATTGATTACCAGATTTTTTTATCCGGTTGAGCTCTGGTTGAACAACGGCGATATGACTTTCACCAACTTCACTTTAGCATCAGGGCTGTTGCAGCATTATGCCTCTCATACCGGTGCAGCATTTTGTGATTACAATAAGGATGGATGTCTCGATCTTTTTATTGCGAAGTTTGAATCCGATCAGGACTTTCCCAACCTCAATAAAACATGCGTACTTTACCAAGGAAACTGCGATGGCACTTTTGAGGATGTTACGATGAATTCGGGAATTGGAATGGTGCAGGCTCCTGTTTTTCAGCCGGTATTTTTTGACATAAACAATAATGGTTGGGAGGATCTCTTTCTCGTGGTGGATAAATTTGACTATCCCAACAGACTATACCTGAATAACGGCGACGGATCTTTTACTGAGATCTCGGAAGAATCGGGAATGGGATTACACTTTGATGCCATGTCGGGTGCTATTGCCGACTACAACCACAACGGTTTTTTTGATATTGTAGTGACAGACACAGGTGATATTCACTTGTTTGAAAATCAGGGAGAGGGTTCGTTTACGCCTCTTGGCTCCGAATCAGGGTTGGAGATCACCTCTACTGGTTGGGGTACTATCTGGATGGATGTAGACAACATCGGTAACGAAGATCTCATTGTGCACCGCAGCACTGCGCAACCATTTCCTCAGGGAGGCTACTTCTTTCGCAACCATACTAATGGTTTGTTTACGGATATGAGCGATGAATACGGCCTTGCATCCATGCAAACAGAGGGTCTTGCCTGCGCCATGGGAGATGTCAACAACGATGGCTATCCAGATTTTTTTGTGCAGCCAAGGCCTCCGTTCCAAAGTAAATTAATGCAAAATATACCCAAGGACAACAATTTCCTATCAGTTACCTTGCAGGGAACTTATTCCAATCGCGATGCAGTGGGAAGTCTGATTGTTTGCTACACCGGTGAGCAAATCATGCGAAGATATGTGCAAAGCGGTGATGATTTTGTGCGACAAAACAGTATGCGAAGAATTTTCGGCCTGGGACAGAACCAGGTGATTGATTCACTTGAAATCAGATGGAGCAGAGGACTGATTGAAAAGTACTACAACCTGGAAGTAAACCAACATCTGCACCTCATTGAAGGGGCAAGTCTTCCGGTTGCTGTATATATTGATGCATCCAGTGATGATGTGATATGCCCGGGCGATTCCGTAATCTTATCGGCCGGTAATCACCACGAATTTTTGTGGAGTGATGGCAGTACTGGTTCCGAAATCACTGTTTTTGAGAATGGTGCTTATTGGGTGGAGGTGTTCAATGAGTATGGATTTTCGGCTGCATCTGATACCTTTCATGTATTTGTGGCGCCCATCACGCTGGTTGAGGTAATAAAGTCAGATGTGTCGTGTAGCGGTGCATCGGACGGGGCAATCACCTTGGAATTCAACACAGGAGAGCCACAGGAAATTAATTGGTCAAACGGAGGCTCTGGCTCGAGCATCAGCAACTTATCGGGAGGTGTTTACAGTTTTGAAGGACTCGATAGTGCTGGTTGTTTTGTTCAAGGAGCCACGAGCATATACGATCCACCTCCATTACAGACCAATCTGCAAATCAGTAATGTGAAATGTTTTGGAGAGTCAAGCGGTCAGGCTGCGTTAGCCATTGATGGTGGTACGCCACCATATAGCATTGAGTGGATGGGTGCTAATCCGGATTCGCTGCCGGTTGGAGAGTATTCAGTTCTGTTGACGGACAGCAAAGGTTGTGACGCGTGGCACGACTTTTCAATCAGTCAACCCGATTCCATCGACTTTTACCTCTTTATGATGTCCAATACGGAAGATGCCGCACTGACCGATGTGGGCATATCGGTTTGGGGAGGAACACCACCTTACACAGTAAATTGGAGCACGGATGATAGCGGATTTATTTTGTGGGGAGTCGGTGACGGAGACTATTCTGTTTCTGTGATGGATGCCAATGATTGTCAGAAAGAAAAGACCTTCGCGGTAGAAGGGCCGAGTTCGGTAGAAGCCGGTCATTCGGGGTCGTGGAGCGTTTTTCCGAATCCTGCACGTGACTTTATTAACATCACTGGTCCGTTTGCCGGTGAGTATGGGTTCAGATTACTCGATGCATCTGGACGACAAGTGAAGCATGGCGCATTGACAATGCCTGAGACCATCCTTGAGATAGCTGATTTGGCAGCGGGAACCTACTTTTTGGAAGTCTCCGGCAATAGCGAAACATACCGGTATCCGCTGTTGATTATTGGAAGATAGTCGGACATAACTTCAGGAGAACTACTCTCTGATTACGGTTTATTCGATACTTCTGCAAGCGGCTTTTTACCCGATTGCACGACGAAATACACGCCAGCCAGCACAAACGGAATGCTGAGCCACTGTCCCGTAGTGAGCGCATCTCCCAAAGCGCTTTCGAATCCGCCCTGGCTTTCTTTCACAAACTCTATGATAAATCTGAATCCGAAAATCAGCACCAGGAAGCTGCCAAAAATCCGCCCCAGATATTCACCCCCGCGGGCTTTCCAGTACATCCAATACAACAGCCCGAATGAAAACAAATAACTGGCCGCCTCATAAATCTGGCTCGGGTGGCGCGGACGTAAATCCGGTGTTCCGTCGGGCATGTAAAGATCGGCGCGGGTAAAGATAAAGGCCCAGGGGACGGTGGTTACGTCACCCACAATTTCGTGGTTCATGAGGTTCCCCAATCGAATAAGTACACCTGCAAAAGCCACGGTGATCACCACGCGGTCCAGTATCCAGAGAATAGATTTTCCGCTTACTTTTCTCGAATAAACGTAGAGTGCCAGAATAATTCCTACCGCAGCTCCGTGACTGGCAAGACCGCCGCGCCATACCTTTATGATTTCGCCCAGATTCTGCGAGTAATAATCCCAGTCGTAAAAAAACACGTGACCCAGTCGGGCACCCACCACGGTTCCGATTACCACGTACCAAAGCACTTTGTCGAGCCAGTCAAGCGG
>SKUL01000152.1 GCA_007129985.1 Flavobacteriales bacterium | reverse complement strand
TATTGGTCGGAAGTGTCGGGTACAGATATTGACCCCACATTCGATGTAAGTTTTTTCAGCATGTTCGGGCGTTTGAGCCAAACCTTTACGCTCATGAAAGACCTGAACCTGCAATTCAACTATTTCTACAGGGCGCCCATGGAAACCGTGCAGGGGCGCATGCTCTCCATGCAAGGACTTGATGTGGCCCTTACCCATGAGTTTTGGAATGGAAACGCCTCTCTTACTGTGCGGGTTACTGATATTTTCGACACCCGCTTCTTCCGCTTCCGAACCGAGGCCATTGATTTTGAGGTAGACACTGAATGGAATCAATTGACGCGCAGGGGATTGATTACATTCATTTACAAATTCAATAACTACAAGGAGAAGCGCGGAGGACGTCCGATGGGTGGAAGAGAAGATTTTGAGGGCATGTAGCCGTGAATTACTTCACGCTTGCCCGACTACCAAGTTCTATGGCCTCCATATTCTTAATCGTACCTGCTTCAAGGGTGAAACGAAGCGCTGTTCGCACCTTGTGAAAGCCGTGTCTGCCCGCCGCTCCGGGGTTAATGTACAAGGTATTCAACCGCTTATCCATTTGAATTTTAAGAATGTGCGAATGGCCGCAAACCAATATCTGCGGCGGTCTTTCCCGCATGGGCATTCTTATTCGTTTGTCATACACGTAAACGGGACCTGCAATATGCGTCATCCACACATCCATTCCACCGCACACAAAGCGATTGTCCAGCGGAAAACGCTTGCGAACTTCCTGACCGTCAATGTTGCCGTAAACCCCCTTCAAGGGCTTGAATGCCTCCAGTTGGTCAATCACCGAAACATCGCCCACATCGCCTGCATGCCAGATTTCATCCACTTCGGCAAAGTGATGGAAAATGCGTTCGTCGAGGTAACCATGCGTGTCTGAAAGAAGTCCGATTCGGGGCATATTGAGGGCTCAGGCTAAGGCTCAAAAGTGCTACTTTTGGCGCAAACCATCAGCGTTGGGCCGATACTTTCTTGAAATCGCATTCAAAGGCACACATTTTTACGGTTGGCAACGACAACCTAACGATATTTCTGTGCAACAGGAAGTTGAGAGAGCGTTATCTACCTTGTTGAGAACAGAAACCGCATGCATGGGTTGCGGAAGAACCGATACCGGAGTTCACGCAAGCCAGTTTTTTCTGCATTTTGATGCCGAACAAGAACTAGATCCGCACGCATTTGTTTACAGGCTCAACGGAGTGCTTAACGAAGACGTTGCTGTGAAAAGATGCATGCCGGTTTCGTCTGAAGCGCACGCCCGGTACGACGCTGCCAATCGCACCTACCGTTATTTTTTGCACAGTTGTAAAGACCCATTTTTGCGCGAAACTTCACTGTTTATGCTCAGAACCCCCGATTTCGACGCGATGAACGAAGCTGCGCAATGCATGGTAGGCAGTCATGACTTTACTTCGTTTGCGCGTTTGCACTCGGATTTAAAAAACCACATCTGTGAGGTTCGCTCGGCCGGGTGGGAGCAGTGCGGAGAAAGCCAATGGTATTTTGAGATTTCGGCCAACCGCTTTTTGCGCAACATGGTTCGGGCTGTGGTGGGCACTCTGCTGGAAATTGGCAGGGGCAAGGAGCCGATTTCGCACATGGAAATCGTGATGCAAGGCAAAGACCGTGGACTTGCCGGTGCATCGGCGCCGGCGCACGGTTTGTTTCTTCACGCGGTTCAATACCCTTATATATCGTGAGCAAAGCGCAAGGAAAGTCATGGGATTTCGGACTGCTGCGAAGGGTTATGACCTTTGTTCAGCCATACCGTGGCGTGTTTTATTTCACCTTTGCGCTTACCGTTGTTTCGGCGCTGATTGGCGTGATTCGGCCCATTCTGGTCGGAAAGGCTATTGATGTTTATATTCTTGAGGATGATTCGCTGGGTTTGCTGATTATCACTTTGATAGTGGTTGGCGTGCTGTTGCTGGAAGCCGTGGTTCAGTTCTACCAGACCTATTTCTCGAACTGGCTCGGCCAAAACGTAACCATTGACTTGCGCTCTAATCTGTTCAGACACATCACGGCGTTCAAACTGCGGTACTTCGATAAAACGCCCATCGGCCAATTGGTGACGCGGGTGGTGTCGGATATTGAAACCGTAGCGGATATTTTCTCACAAGGCATTTTGGTAATTATGGGCGACTTACTGAAGTTGGTGGTGGTTGTGGTTGCCATGTTTGTCGTCAACTGGAAGCTAACCTTGTTTGTGCTGATTCCCATTCCGCTGTTGCTGGTTGCCACCAACATTTTCAAAAACGCCATCAAGAAAGCTTTTCAGCAAGTAAGAACGCAAGTGGCGGTGCTCAACACTTTTGTGCAGGAGCATATCACCGGAATGAACATCGTGCAGATTTTCAACCGCGAGGAGGAAGAAGCCAGGAAGTTCAGAGAAATCAACCAAAAACATCGTCAGGCGCATATTCGCTCGGTGTGGGCGTACTCTATCTTTTTTCCTGTGGTGGAGATTTTGTCGGCCATTTCGCTTGCTGTGCTGGTTTGGTGGGGTACCAAAGAAAGTCTTATCGGAGAAGTTACGGTAGGGGAGCTCGTGGCCTTTATCCTGTTCATCTACATGCTGTTTCGACCCATCCGTCAATTGGCCGACCGCTTTAACGTGCTTCAAATGGGCATGGTGGGTTCGCAACGCGTTTTTGCGGTACTCGATACCGATGAGCGCATTGTGAACAACGGAACCATTGTGAAGGATAGCCTTAAGGGAAACATCTCATTTCAAAACGTGTGGTTTGCCTACAAGGATGATGACTTTGTGCTTCGCGACGTATCGTTTGAGGTAAAGCAGGGTGAGGTAGTTGCTTTTGTAGGAGCCACCGGTGCAGGGAAGTCATCCGTTATCAACTTGCTGAGCCGCTTCTACGAATTTCAGAAAGGTGAGATTCTGATAGATGACACGCCCATTCGCAATTACGACCTCAATTACTTGCGGGGCGAAATAGCTGTTGTACTGCAAGATGTGTTTCTCTTTTCCGATACCATTCACAACAACATCACGCTTGGTGATGAAAGGATAACACGTGAGAAGGTGATTGAAGCCGCCCAAGTAGTGGGTGCCCATGGGTTTATCAGCCGCTTGCCCGAGGGCTATGATTTTGACGTGAAGGAGCGCGGTGGAATGCTCTCCACCGGCCAACGTCAATTGATTTCATTTATCCGTGCCTACGTGTACAACCCCGGAATTTTGGTGCTTGATGAAGCCACATCCTCCGTAGATACCGAAACTGAAATGCTTATCCAGGAAGCCATTGACCAACTGACCAAAGGAAGAACGTCCATTGTAATTGCGCACAGACTCTCCACCATTCAAAAGGCGGATAGAATCATTGTTATGGATAAGGGCAGGGTACTAGAGTCAGGCAGCCATGATGAGCTTCTGGAAAAAGGCGGTGCCTACCGCAAGCTTTTTGACATGCAGTTTAAGCGGTAATTAGTGGTTTGTCAGACAACTTTGAGCGAGTTTATGAGTCTAATAGTCATAACCAACCAAAGAGACAATGACAAGGTATCTCATTGCTTGCTTCTCAGCACTAGTTGCTCTCCTTATCAGCTTATCAGTTAAGGCACACGAATCAAAAAAAGGATTCATTGAAAACCGAAACCAGTTTCACGAGAATGTAGTTTTTCAAGCCGATTTTTATCCTTACACTGTTTTTCTTGAGCAACAGCGATTTACCTTTTTATACGAGCATCCTGAAGATCTCGAAGCACGGCACGACATTATGCAATTGCCCGAAGAAGAGCGCATGGAGTTTTACGTTCGGGCTCATGCTTACCGCGTAAATTTTGTGGGTAGCTCGCCCAATGCCATGCTTGAAGGTGGACTGCCTCAATCATTCAAGCTCAACTATTTTCTGGGTAATGAACCGGATAAGTGGGCGTCCAACGTTCAATCTTTCAAAAAGGTAAAGTACCACGAACTTTACCAAGGGGTAGACTTGCTGGCAGTTGTAGACAACGACCACCTCAAATACGATTTCATAGTTAAAGCCGGAAGCGATCCCGGACAGATTCAATT
>SKUL01000291.1 GCA_007129985.1 Flavobacteriales bacterium | reverse complement strand
TCACGTATGGTGAGCTCGCCGCTTACTTTTCCGGTTGAAGCATCGTAGCTATCGCTTTTGAAACTCATTTTCGGAAACTTCTCAGCGTTGAAAAAGTCCTCGCTTTTGAGGTGGTTGTCGCGCTCCTCGTTACCTGTATCTACTGATGATGTTCCGGCAGAAAAAGAAATAGAGGCACCGCTGAAGCTGTCGTCTTCGGCAGATACCTCAGCGTTAAAACTTGTAAATTTTCCGGTTACATTGGTAATCATCATGTGTCTTACCTTGAATGTGATTTCACTGTGCGCGGCGTCAATTGCCCATTTTTGGTTTTCCATTGCTTTGTGGGTTTTTAGGTTATCGGAAACTTCTGAAAACAGCTGATTCAAAGAGCTTTCTAATTAATCTGTTTCAGCATTTTTTGTTATCACAAAGGTCTGTACAACCATATTTCTCACCATTGACCTATGGTAAGAAATGCTGAGGTCAACCAAATCAAAACGTGAACAGAGGTAAGAAATCAAGTTTGGTTTTCACCCTTCAGAGTGCTACCTTCCGTGTTTCAGGAACACAAAAACCGACGTCATGAAACACTCTATACTCCTTTTCACCAAGCCAGCCACAGCACTGGTTTCAATGCTGCTTTTTATGGGTGGATTAGCCACTGCACAGCCGCTCGAAGGCGAATACACCATTGACGCATCGCAAGCCACAGGCCCGGGCGTTTTCGCTTCCTTTCAGGAGTTCGCCGATGCCCTTGCTTCAGAGGGAATCAGCGGCAACGTCACCGCGCAGGTTGCTCCGGGTAGCGGACCATATCAGGAACAAGTAGTCTTTAGCACCGTAACGGGCAGCGGTTCGGATGCCACCATTACCATAGACGGAAACGGCGAGGTGCTCACGGCTATTACCGACACCGACAACCGACATCTTTTACGGCTCTCCAACATGAGTTATGTAAACATCCAAAACCTGGAACTGGTGCGGAACCCTGAGTCAACCAGTGGTTTTTATGGTGTGCATATTTTCGGCAGTGGCTCCCACATCACTATTAGCAACTGCCACACGGATATGACCGGAACAACAAGTACGCTGGTAGGTGCTTACATCGCCTCCGGCAGCGAAACCTCCATTCTTACAGCCGGTAACTTTCACGATATTACCATTACACAGAACTCTTCAAACGGTGGTGGTTACGGGGCTTCAGTGTTTGGTCTTGCCAATGATCTTAGCACCAACATAGTCATTGACAACAACGTTTTTGAAAACTTCAACTCCAATGGTGTTTACCTGCGCGAAACCAATGGTGCGGTGGTGAGGAACAACCATTTCGACCGTAATGCGGGCACCATAAGCAGTTGCAATGCCATTCAGGTTGCCCAAAACGCCAATCTCAATGCACATATCTTCAACAACATCATTGAGCACACGCAAAGCAGCAACGGCACCATGACTTTCAGAGGAATTTATCTCTTCAATGGCACGGGCCATCAGGTGTACAACAATGTGATTCAGAATATCCAACTCGAATCCGGAAACGTTACAGGCATTGAAGTTCGCACAGGCGGTATAGCACCGCTCGTTGCGTTCAACACCATCCGCATGGACCACGGCAATGCCACATCTGGAAATCTTTATGGAATCAAAGAGGAACTTTCAAACACCAACACTTTGCTTCGCAACAACATTGTTTATATCACACAGCAAACCAGCGGCAATGCATCAGGACTTGTACTGGGAGCAACCTCAACGGTAACGAGTGCGCTTCAGTCGGACTTTAACGACCTCTTTGTGCCCGATGGATTTACCGCACAGCGCGGCACTCTATCGCCAACCTTCTATCTCACATTGGCCAATTGGCAAGGGGCGAGCCAACAGGATGCGAACAGTTTCTCCATTGACCCTGAGTTTACTTCCGTTGATTTGTCACTTCCTACCAACATAGCGATGAGCGATTTTGGCATTACCATTTCCGCCATTGACACCGACATAACCGGTGCGCTTCGCACAGACCCACCCGATGTTGGGGCCTACGAATTTGCCGATTGCGCACCACCCGTGTCCGGCCCCATTATCGGTAATCAGGTGGCATGCGCAGGTGAGTTGGTTCCCTATTTCATCAATACCATTCCCGGTGATTTTACCTTTGAATGGTCGGTAGAAGGAAATGCTGAAATCGTGTCGGGCGCTGACCAGGCGCAGGTTGTGGTTGCCATGGAATCGGGAACGGTGGTCGTTTCGGTTACAACTGCCGATAGTTGCGGTGTGGGTCAGCCCTCTATACTCACCGTTGAGGTATTGCCGTTGCCGGAAGTTAGTTTTAACCTTCCCGATAGCATAGTGTGCGAAGATGCTCCTCCCCTTCAGCTTACAGGCGGCCAACCGGAGGGCGGGATTTATTCAGGCCCCTTTGTAAGTGACGGCGAGTTCTTCCCCGACGAAAGTGGCACGGGTACCCACACCATCCTCTACCTCTACACCGATGAAAACGGATGCAGCGCAGGAGCAGATGCCACCGTATGGGTCGAAATCTGCGCATCATTGGCAGATGCGAACAGTGGCCCGGATGTGAGTGTTTTTCCCAATCCTTTCAACCAACAGGTGCAGCTTCAACTCAACAACCCAAGGGCTGCCGTGATTCAGTTCGACCTGATTGACATGGACGGTAGAACGGTATGGAAAGACTCACATTGGATGGATGCCGGAAATCAAACCGTGCCACTCAGCATCCACAACCTGGCCGCAGGCATGTATGTGTTAAGACTCAACCATCCTGAATTTCAGCTTCACCATCAACTCATCAAGCAGTAATCATGAAACTACACGGTAAAGCCATAGTGGTCACGGGCGGAGCCAACGGCATAGGCAGGGAGTTGGTGTTGGCGCTGCTCAAATCGGGGAACAAGGTGGCGGCTGTGGATATCAGCATGGAGGCGCTCAACGAAACCCGCAACCTTGCCGGTGATGCCGCCTCCGGTCTCTCATTGCACACCGTGAACCTGGCCGACAAAGCAGCGGTGGAGAAGCTTCCCGAAGAAGTGATTGCCGCGCATGGGTCTGTAGATGCAATCATCAACAACGCGGGTATCATTCAGCCTTTTGTGCGCATCAACGACCTGAGCTATGATGTGATTGAGCGCGTGATGAACGTAAACTTCTATGGAACCCTCTACATGATAAAAGCCTTTTTGCCACACCTGTTGAAGCGCCCCGAAGCACAAATTGTGAATGTAACCAGCATGGGCGGCTTTTTACCCGTGCCCGGACAAGGGGTGTACGGTGGCTCAAAGGCGGCGGTGAAGCTGATGACCGAAGCCCTTATCGGAGAACTTTCGGGTACCAACGTAACAGCCATTCTTGTAATGCCCGGAGCCATTGCCACCAACATTACCAGCAATTCAGGAGTGGAAGTGCCACAAATGGAAAACGGCAAAAAATCATCCATCAAGCCGCTGCCTGCGCCCAAAGCTGCCGACATCATCATCAAGGCCATGGAGAAAAACAAAACTCGGGTGTTTGTAGGTAGCGATGCCCGCACCATGGATATTCTGTACCGCATCAATCCGAATTTTGCCATACGCTTTATCACCAAGCAAATGAAATCATTACTCAAATAAGCGGCGACATCAATAAAGAAAACCGTATAAGCATGTTTCGAAACGTACTGAAGCTCAAATACGAATTCCAGAATAAGGAGGATATCATTTTGCGCGATTTTCTGGCTCTCGAAAGAACCCGTCTGGCCAATGAGCGCACATTGCTTGCCTATCTTCGCACATCGCTCTACATGGTGTTGGGGGGAATTGCATTTCTGGAACTTCGCGACTTTGAAAATATACGTTGGTTGGGCTACGTGGCCATCGGGCTCAGCATGGTGTTTGTGGTTACCGGAGTGGTACGCTTTTACCATTTGAAGCAAAGCATGCGAGAGTATTACGAAAACATGGGCAAACCGGGCGAATAGGTTCATTTTATCTCACTGCAAATGACCACAGAGGCGATTATTGTTTGCATTGTACTGCTGATTACACTCGGCATGTTTATCTGGGGTCGTTTCAGGCACGATGTGGTGGCCATGGGCAGCTTGATGGT
>SKUL01000042.1 GCA_007129985.1 Flavobacteriales bacterium | reverse complement strand
GTTTCGTGCACCTCCCAGCAAAACCCGTCCATCCACATCACGAAAATAATAGTAGCCTCTGTCCATGTGAAAAGCACCTTTTAACTTCAAGCCTTCTACTGGCTCTGAAATTAATACCTGCGCGCGGGTGGGTCGCACATCAAGACCCGGAATTAGATTTCCGGTAAAACCGTTGGTGGCCAAAAGCAACTTCTCACATTGGATCGCCTGTCCGGATAAGAGGGCAACTTCAACACTTGATGCAAGCTCTTCCCAACTACCCACCTCCGCTCCGCAAATCACCTGAACACCTTTTTCCCGTGCAAGCTGGATGAGCGCCTGCAACATCTTTGCAGTATTTAATTGTCCTTCAAAACGATTGGAAATCATGTGGCTGAACCCTTGCAGTCCGAAATCTTTCAATTGGTAGTCGTTCGGTTTGAACACACGTTCTCCAAAAATAGGTTTCAAAATACCATTGATGTGTTCCATGCGGTCCATGCTAAGTGCGTGGAGCTGGCTCAGCTCTGGGGTAAAAACCTCAAAGCCCCCGTTTTCTTCGTAAAGGAGCTTGTCTCTACCTATCAACCTCACGAGGTAGTCTATTCCTTCCAGGCGTCTTTTTACCAAGGCAACTATCTCGTCTTCGTCGGAGTTTTGAAGGTCATCAAGTATTTCCGAAAGGCTGCCAAAGCACACAAATCCGGCATTCTTGCTGCTTGCTCCGGCAGGGGTGAGGCCTTTTTCGAGCACCACTATTTCATGGGACGGATTTGCCATTTTGGCATGAATTGCTGCCGATAAGCCAACAATTCCTCCCCCCACAACAACGAGTTGTGCACAATCTGGAAACAGGGCTTTATCCCAATAGCTGTGATTCATAGACGATTTTAACACAAAAATAGTAACATGCCGGTGTGAAAACCGTTCTAAGCAATAAGAAGCTGACCGGTATTTTTTCACGATATTTGTTCAGCGCACTATCAGAATGCAAGGAAAACATTTCGTCACATGTCTTTTAGCAGCCGCCCTGCTTAGTTTAGGGGCTGTTTTTCCCGCTTTGGGGCAGGGTGAGTTGTACATATTTGGAGTGGTGAAAGACTATGCCAACTCTAAGAAATTAGAGAATGTAACCATCACGGCATATCACAATGGCGCCAAGGTTGACGAATACGTTACCCGAAACAACGGTAAATATGAGTTTTTTCTTGATCTCGGTAAAGAGTACGATATCCGTTTTAATCGCTCTGGTTTTGTTGGTAAAAGCGTGTACATGGACTCCCGTAATATTCCTGAAGAAGATGTTGGCGCAGGATTCTCCATGAACATTGAAATGAGTCTTTTTGAGGAACTTGAAGGGTTGGATGTAAAGATTTTAGAGCAACCTATAGGAAAAGCCAAGTACAACCCCAATACAGGAGCTCTGGAGTTTGATTTTGCCTACACCCAAAAAATTAAAGATGAAATCAATCGCCTGATGCGCGAATGGGAGCGCGGAAGCAAAGACAAGCAACAGGCTGATAAAGATAAAGAAAAAGAGCTACAGGCTCTTGAGAGGGAGTTCGATAAGTTGGTAGATCAAGCCGACAAGGCATTTCTCAATGAAAAATATGCTGAGTCGGTTGCCGATTACAAAGAAGCCCTCAAAATCAAGGAAGATAACCCAATGGTTCTCATGAAGCTCAAAAGTGCTGAAGAGAAACTAGCTGAGCAGAATGCGGCCAATGCGGAGATGGAAAAGTATGAAACCGCGCTAAAAGCCGGAGACGATGCCATGCGGTCAGAGAATTATGAATCAGCCATCAAAAAGTACGAGGAGGCACTTGCCATCCGCAAAGATGAAAAGTATCCCAAAGACCAGATAGTCGATGCTAAAGCGCGACTTGAAGCCAAAAAGAAGGAGGAAGAGGAAAAAGCTCGATTTGAAGAACTGGTTCGCAAGGGAGATAATCTCGTAAAGGCGCAGGATTACCCTGAAGCCATTTCGAATTACGAGGAAGCTTTAACCATCAAGCCCAAAGATGTAGATGTTTCAAAGAAATTGGCCGACGCCAAAAAGGCCTTCGAAGAATACGAAAAGCAGAAGGCGGAGGACGAAGAGTACAATAACCTTGTGGCAAAAGCTGATGCCTTATTCAAGTCTGAATCGTATGAACAGTCGATAAAAGAATATGAAGCTGCATTGAAGGTAAAGCCCAATGAGAAGCATCCCGCCGAAAGGATTGAGCTTGCCGGAAAAAAGCTGGACGAAATTGCCAAACGGGAAGAAGAAGAGCGTTTGGCAGCCGAAAAGCAGGCTCAATTCGAGGAGTTGGTTTCCAAGGGCGATGCCTCTGCAGGGAAGAAAGAATATGACGATGCCGTTGGTCATTACGACGGGGCTCTGAAGATTTATCCCGACAATCAAGGCGTAAAGAAAAAGCGTGAGGATGCTATCGCGGCAAAAGAGGCGCTTGAGAGGGAGCGTGAGCTCGACAAAGAGTACGCTGCTGCCATCAAAGAAGGTGACGATGCCTTTAAAGCTGAGCAATACCAGCAGGCCCGAGCGGCCTTTGAACGTGCCGCACAACTTAAATCAGACCTGCCTTACCCGTCGCAGCGCATAAAAGAAATTGATGATTTGCTGGCAGAAATGGCGCGCATAGAAGAAGAAAAGCGCAAAGAAGAAGAGGCCCGAAAAGCGGAGGAGAAAAGACTAGCAGAAGAGCTTGCACGCTTTAATGACCTTGTTGAAGAGGGTGATGGCTTTTTTAAGAAAAAGGATTACCAGGATGCCATTGAACGTTATGAAGAAGCGCTTGCCCTGAAACCCGATAACCAGCATCTACCGAAAAAAATAAAGGAGGCCGGGAACCTGTTGGCAGAGCTTCGTGCAGCAATGGATGCTGAAGAAAACTACAAACAAGCCATTGCCGAGGCAGACCAAAAGATGCAGGCCCAAAACTTTGAGTCGGCTATTAAGGCTTATGAGCGCGCTTTAGAGGCTAAGCCGGGCGAGAAATACCCATCGCAGCAAATTGAATCTGCTCAGAAAATGATTGAAGACCGAAAGCGGAAAGAGGAGCTTGCGGAACAAGAGGCAGCTCAAAAAGCTGAGGCTGAAGCCAGGGCTGCTGAAGAAGCGGCACAGGCGAAATTGCGCGAGCAATTTGATCGTATCGTCAAGCAAGGTGATGAGCAGATGGCCGAGAAGGAATACAAAAATGCCGGAATTCGTTACAGGGAGGCATTGGAGCTCATCGCAGATGACGCTGAAGTCCAGAAAAAATTAGCCAATGCAGAGCGCCTTTTGAGCGAAATGCAAAGCCAGCGCGATACCGACCGTCAATACAACATGCTGATTGCAGAGGCTGATGCTGCCATGAAGGGTGACAATTTCACTTTGGCTAAACAGAAATACCAGGAAGCGCTGGTTGCCAAGGCTAATGACTCTCACGCAAAAGAGCAATTGGCTGAAATAGATCGTAGATTGAAAGATCGGGATGAGCAACGCAAGGCCGAGGAAGAGGCTGCTGAGCGCGAACGACGACAAAGAGAGAAGGAGGCGGAGGAAAAGAAAAGGGAAGCAGCTTTGATGGCGGAAAAAGAAGCAGAGGATGAAGAATACAACACCTTGATTGAGGTTGCGGACAAAAAATTAGGTCAGAGCGAGTACAAAGTGGCACTTCGCAATTACAAGGAAGCTTCAGCGCTCAAGCCCGCAGAGTTTTATCCTAAATCCAAGATTCAGGAAATTGAGCGTTTGCTCGAGGAAGAAGAAGAGCGTAAACTCGCTGAGAAACGGCGTCAGGAACAAGAAATGGCTGAAGCCGAAGCGCGCAGAAGCAAGTCTCGTGGTAAAGGCAGTGGAGTGGATTCAAGAAATGAAGACGAAGCAGAGCGATTCATGCGTGAAGCCCGCCTGCGCGAGGAAGCCGAGAAATACGAGCGAATTAAAAGGCTCAAGAGCGAAGAGAAGGAGAGACACTCTACTCTGCGCGATAAAGAAATGGAGGCAGCCTCAAAAAGACTCGATGAAGTTGAAACTTTGCTTGCAGACAATCATGAGCGCATGGCTCGAGCAGAGCAAAGCCGTGAGGGTAAGGTAAAGCGAGTGAAAGACTACAAGAAAGCTACAGATCAGGGTTTGATTGATCAACGCAATAAGGAGATGGAGCGCATACAGCGAAATCTTCAGGAGATTGATGAAGAAATTAAGTTGATTGAAGATCTGGTAGCACGGAATGAAGTATCGCATGCTCAGCGGGTAATTGATATAGACCAGAGGTTTACAGACCACCATTATTACCTGCTTGAAAAGCGGGAAAAAGAGAATGAAAGAAGTCTCAAAGCTCATAAAAGGACGCAGGAAATCAGAGGTGAAATTCAGCAATTTCTGGAGGAAAAGGCGGCACGCCAGGAAAACCTAACAGCGGGTTTGATGGATCAAAAAGAGGAGTACCGCGAACAGGATACGCGTCGAATCATGGCGGAACGTGAGCGGATTGAGCAAGCCAAGCAACGGGTCAAGGAACTGCAACAAGAGCAAGATCGCCTCTCTGGGCGCTCCCAAGAGGTTATCACCGAAAACCAAAAAGAGCTTACCGATCGCAGGGCTGCCATAGAAGAGCAACAACGTGAATTGGCAACGCGGGCAGATCAACGCGCCCAAAAATCACGCGAGCAACTGAGTAAACTGCGTGCAGCAGAACCCAAGGATTACAACGACTACTACCTTTCTCAACTCGCACAGGACTATCCACAAGGTGTTACTGAGGAAAGCGACAATGTTGGAAACAAAGTCATCATTCGCCGAATTGTGGTGATTGGCAACAAAGCCGATGAGTACCGCAAGGTAATTGACAAAACGGGCAAGTATTATTTCAAGAACGGAGCAAGTATTACAGAATTAACCTGGAACAGGGAAACCAATGTTCAGTTGGATTAAAGATTTCTTGCAGTGATGTTTGGGTGGGGATATTAATTCTTGAAAAAGCAACTTTATCCTTTCGAAATTTCGAGCGGTTTTGACATAACCTTTTGAATGACTACATTTGGTCATGACTGACCAAACTCAATAGTTAACGCAACAAGCGATGTTTCAGAAAGTTTTTTTCTCTACGCTCTTATCTTGCGCTGTTTCACAATTTGCGTTTACACAAAACGTAGCAATCAATGAAACGGGCGCACTTCCCCATCCGTCGGCCATGTTAGAAATAACAGCTGATGACAAAGGCATCCTCATTCCGCGCATAAATGATCACACAACTGTTCCGGATCCGGCGCAGGGCTTGTTGGTGTATGACACGGCCGATAACAACTTCTGGTACTTTGACGGAACAGTATGGCGTCCCTTGTTAAGCAGTGGTGCTGGCTGGCTCCTTGAAGGCAACGATGCAACTGATCCCTCTCTGAACTTTTTGGGAACAATAGACGAGTCAGCTATGATGTTCAGGGTGAATAATACAGCCTCAGGAAGGTTGGATTATGAGGCTTTAACTACCGGAAATGTTTTAGGAACCAAAGGTGCAACAGCCTTTGGTTTTGAGGCTCTCAGTAGCAATACTTCCGGATATCACAATACAGCCTATGGTTTTCAAGCGGGAAGCAGTGTTACCGTTAATCATAGCAACACATACGTGGGACATCAGGCAGGAACTTCTTCAACTGGTTTTCGAAACACGTTTGTCGGCGGCAATACAGCTTCTTCTATGGGGTCTGGAGCGAATATGACTGTTATCGGGGCTGATGCTTTCACCAATGCACCGGCTGGTCAGGAAAGTGTATGGATTGGAGCTCGAGCCGGGGTGAATACAACTACAGGTGGAACCCGAAATATTGTAGTTGGTTTTGAAGCAGGAATGGATCAGGTAGGGAGCGATAATATAATTTTAGGGCACAAAGCGGGTATGAATCTTTCCAATAACAGGAATGTAGTGATAGGGACAGATGCAGCAACCACGAATATTAATTCTCAGCAAAATGTAGTGATCGGCTGGAGGGCAAACTCTTCATCAAATACCAGTATAGGGCCGTCCGATTGTGTATTTGTTGGTTCTCTTGCAGGGCGGGAGTGTAGGTTTAACGGTAATACATTTGTTGGTGAGCGCACGGGAGAATGGCTCGTGGTGGGAGCTGATAATACCTTTATAGGCAAACGAGCCGGTAGAGGTATCCAATCATCTGGAGGAACAGGCGAGAACTCGGCTGGCAATAATAATGTGGCAATAGGTTCGCTCGCCGGAAGCACTCTCCGAAATGGTGCTAACCGCAACACGATTATTGGTACCGAAGCAGGTCAGCTCACAACCACGGGTGAACAAAACACCTTTCTAGGCTGGGAGGCGGGTAGAAGTGTTACAACTGGGTCAGGAAATGTCTACATTGGAGCCCAGTCAGGAAGTGGGGTTATTGCAGATTACACTGGCGCGGCAAATAATCGCTTTCTGCTGTCAAATGCAGCCGGCTCAGCAGGTGTGCTAATGTCCGGCCACTTTGACGACAAGCGCATAGGCATCAACACCATTAATCCTACCCATACGCTAACTGTGAATGGTGATGCTTTCAAATCTTCCGGAACCGGAGAGTGGGATATCCCTTCCGATTATAGAATTAAAGACATTACCGGAAGCTTCAATGATGGCTTAGATGTGGTATTGCAGTTGAAACCTGTGAAGTTTCGCTATAACGCGGCATCTGGTCATGACAATCTTGCGGAAGAGTATGTGGGATTTATTGCTCAGGATGTTGAAAACGTAGCTCCTTACATGGTTTCTGTTATCGATGACAGCGAAGGACCGAGTGGATTGATTGACAAACGCATTCTCAACACCAGCGCACTCAATCAAATTTTGGTGAATGCCCTGCAAGAACAGCAAGAACAAATTTCTTCTCTCGAACAGAGAATTGAACAACTTGAAAAGCTGGTGCTCGAAATGAACGGCACTGCAGTTTCTGCCGAAAAGTAAACCAGACTTGCTGGTTCAAAAATAAAGCCGCTCACACAATTTGCAAGCGGCTTTTGTCTTTTTACACCTCGGATTCTACCCTTTGTTCCATGCTGTGAACATCCAGTGGCGCTGCTCCAAGCGCTTCAGGTATCCTGTGGCCATATCTTCCGTGGCACTGTCGCCGATTTCACCGGCCGCTTCAATGGTGTCAATTAAAAACGAGAACAAAATCTCAAAGTCCTTCAGCACCTCCGTCACCATATCTCCGGATGACGTGTCTTCTGATGCTTCTTCTATTTCAGCAGCATTCAGGTATCCAGCCATGGTACTGATGGGCTTCTTTCCAAAAACCCGGATTCTCTCAGCTATTTCATCAATCTGCAACTTTACCGCATCGTATTCCAGTTCAAACTGGTCGTGTAACTCAAAAAAGTCTTTTCCTTCCACATTCCAGTGAAAGTTTCTCAGCTTTTGATAATGGACTTGGTAGTTAGCCAATAATTTGTTGAGCGCATCAACCACTTCTTTTGTTTCTTCTTCTGAAAAACCAAGTTTACTAGGTGTACTCATATCTGTTTTTGTTTTTTAGGTTCACATCAATGATAGCTAATTAGAACCGAAAATTCAGCAAATGTGTGTTAAAGATTCAAAACTCCTGCGGATTGACAAGTTTAAAATTGTTCCAAAATCTGAATGCGTTTGTCAATTGGGGGGTGCGTAGCAAACCAGCTGGTGAGGTTGAGCGAAAACTCTTTGCTGTCCTTTTGCGGCTCGTTTTCAATAAAAAGTTGCTTCACGTCGTCGTTCACATCCAGTTGATGATTGCCCGATATTTTCCGCAGCGCACTTGCCAGAGCTCGTGGGTTTCTTGTCATATCAGCGGCCCCGGCATCAGCCATGTATTCTCTCTTACGCGACAACCCAAACTTGAAGATCAATGAGAGGCAGTATGCGATTAACGCAATCACCAGCGCAATAATCATAGCTTTTCCGGCGTCTTTGTTGCGCCTTCCCCCCAAGCTGCCGTAAAAAAAGCTTCTCAGTACAATTTGAACAGCAAAAGAAAATATCCCCACAAATATGATTGAGATGATGAGCAGCCTTACGTCATGGTTTCTGATGTGCATCAACTCATGCGCAATCACGGCCTCAAGCTCCTCGTCATTGAGCTTTTCAATGATACCTCTGGTGAGCGTAACGGTGTAGGATTTTTTGTTGATGCCACTGGCAAAGGCGTTCAAAGCCGGGCTTTCGATGATATTCAGTTTGGGCATGGTCATACCCTGGCTCATGCATAGGTTTTCGCAAAGGTTATACACCCGCATATTTTCCTTTCGGCTCAACGTTTTGGCTCCTGTTGCAGCCTTTATCATCGACGTGTTTGCGAAATAGGCAATCAAGAACCAGATTAAAACAACAGCGGTAACACCGGGGAGTACATTGATGAACAATTCAGTAGCTGAAGATACCGGATCAGCCATCTGCGGGTCTTCAGTCCAACCCGCCAGCAGGAAAAAAAACACCCACACCGCGGCAAAAATGAGCAACGGAAAAGCCATCAAATAGATAACCGACAGCCGATTGTTTCGCGCAATCTGCGTGTGAATACCCGTGTATGCGGCCATTAAAATCAGAATTTAATCTCAGGAGCTTGTTCCAGTTTCTCGCGGTCAGCACCTACATCAAACATAGGTTGAGTTTTGAACCCAAATGGGCCCGCTAACAGGTTGTTCGGGAAAGTTTGAACAGCCGCATTCAATTCGCGTGTAGCAGAATTAAAGAAGCGACGTACCGCTGCCAGCTTGTTTTCGATATCAGATATTTCGCCCTGAAGCTGCATGAAATTTTGGTTGGCTTTCAAATCGGGATAGGCTTCCACCTGCACGTTCAAACCGCCCAATGCCCGGGTTAATTCATTTTCAGCCTGAATTTTATCATTGATTCCGCTGGCATTGATGGCTCTCGATCTCGCCGCAGTTATTTTGGTTAAAACTCCTTCTTCGTGCTGCATGTAGCCCTTCACAGCATTTACCAACTGCGGAATCAAATCGTGCCGCTGCTTCAATTGCACATCAATGTCGGCAAAAGCATTCTCTCTTCTTAGTCTGAGTTTTACGAGTCGGTTATAGATGCTTACAATCCAAACAACCAAGACGATAACAATACCAATCGCAATAAGCATAGCAGTCATAATTTAATGATTTTCGCAAAAGTACCAAATCGGTTTAACCACAGTATCCAGTTGTGAAAGTTTAACCTGTGTGAGTTATGCTAGCTCTGACTTTATGGGTACGAACTGCAGTAGCCTTTGCCACTAAAATGAACCATATATTCACAGTCTTTTCTTGACATAATTCATCAGCGTGAAGTTCACCATTTTCATCGTTGTTTTCAGTCCTTCAATACGTCGCTTCAAGTGTTTTGGTCGAACAGTTTGAAGGGGTCTGCAACCTTTGCCTAATTTTATGGTCATAAGCTTAACCAACCGCTCTCCGCACTTTCTAAGCGTATCCAATTATGAAGAAGATCTTAGTTCTTTCGTCCTTCCTTTTGTCTGTGCAGATTTTACTGGCACAGGGCTTTCTAGAACTCGTAGACATGGGCGGCCCCCTAGACTACGAGCGTTTGCAGGTAGTAACCCTTTTTGAAGAGGGTGGCCGCATTGATCGCAATAGCCCGCAATTCAAGGGTGTCTTGAGTCAGGGGATTTTGCTGAACCCTCGCACAGATGATATTCAAAACCTTTTAGCCTCTGATGCGACACGGATGAAGATGAGCCTACCATCAACTGAAGGTGACTTTGAGTTGTGGCTTGTGCCTTCACCCGTTGTATCTCATGATATACCGCTTTTTGCGGCCTCAAGAAATCAATTGCCTGTAACTGAATACTCAGGAAAGTGGTTTTGGGGAGTCGTTAAAGACGCACCGGGCTCTTTTGTGTCAGTTTCTGTTGGCGAACATGAGGTAATTGCTTTTATCTCTTTTCCTGACCGTGATTTTACTCTGGGTAAATTGGGTGATTCAGATAAATACGTTGTGTATCGAAACAATGATCTGCTGGTAGCCAATGAATTGGGTTGTTCCGTGGATGAAGAGGTTCATTTACGTGGCGGACATCGAAATGAAATGCAAGGAAGTGTTAGGGATGCCAATAATTGTGTGAATCAGTATGTTGAGGCAAATCATAATATATTTCTCGATAAAGGTTCAGTTGCCGCAACGTCCGATTACATCTTGGGGCTTTTCAATCAGGTTGGTATCATGTACGCCAATGAGCTGGTGAATTTCACAGTGTCTGAATTGTTGGTTTGGGACGTTCCGAGCCCGTATTCCGGTCCGGGATCAGGTCAGTTTTTAACTCAATTCAGGGATGAATTGAATGGGGTTTTTAATGGTGATTACGCGCACCTGGTAGGCTACGGAGGAGGAGGTGGAGTTGCATACCTTGATGTTGTTTGCAGCAATAAATTCTGGCGAACAGCGTACAGCGGAATCAATAGCACCTACCAGAATGTTCCAACTTACAGTTGGTCTGTAATGGTGGTTACGCATGAACTTGGTCACAATCTTGGCTCACCTCATACCCATAACTGTTCATGGAATGGCGAAGGTAACCCAGCCATTGACGGTTGTGGACCAGCGGCAGGCTATTCTGAGGGCTGTGAAGGTCCTGTTCCGACAAATGGTGGTACTGTAATGAGCTATTGCCACCTGATTGGTGGAGTAGGAATAAACCTCTCGAACGGTTTTGGTTTGCAACCCGGTGACTTGATTCGAAATCGCGTGCACAATGCTCCGTGTCTTGGTGATTGTACTCCTTTACAAGCCTGCAAGCCAGTTCTTGACTATGAATTGGATGTGGATTGCGAGGACACAAGTTTCCAGATTATTCTGACCATACAAAATGGTGCAGATCCAGAAAACTACAATGTATTCGCCTCTGTAAACGGTGGCCCCAATTTGCAGGTTGTAACCAACCAACCAGCTGGCCAATACACTTTTGGTAACTACAACCAGAATGATGTGGTTGATGTGACAGTTGCGCTTGTTGGAAATTCTGATTGCGATGAGGTAATAAACGGAATTTCATTGGTTGGTGACGACAGCCCTCTGGGGTGTACCGATCCTACGGCGTGTAATTATGATCCCAACGCTACCTGCAACGACGGCAGTTGTATCTTTGATGATCCGGTTACTGTCATATTTACCACCGACTGTTGGGGAGAGGAGAGTTCATGGCAAATAAGCGATAGTACCGGTGCCATTGTGTTCAGTGTGCAGGAAGGAGCATACGCTTCACAACAAACCTATACCACTGAGGTTTGTTTGAGCAAGGGATGCTACACGCTTACTGTTTTTGATGGTTTTGGCGATGGTCTTTTTGGATCACAATATGGGTCATGCAGCGTGGATGGAAATTTTACCATTTTCGGCGCGAACGGGGACACCTTGGTTCAAATGGTTACCCCTGATTTTGGTTTTGAAGTTTCTTACTCTTTTTGCCTGGAAGAGGAAGAGGTGGAATTATCGTGCATTCAGCCTCCTTTTTTGTCGTCAGTTACGCCAACTGAAATACCATGTGAAGGGGGAGTAGAACTTGTTATAGAAGGTGAAAACTTGTGTGACTTGATCAGCGTGAGTGTTGGTGGTCAAAATGCAACCGTATTATCGGCTACCTCCAATTCAGTTGCGGTAATTGCGCCAGCTGGAAGTGGCTTAAATCTCGACGTGAATGTAACCACTCAGCAAGGAGTTAGTAATGCCCTCCCTGTAAGTTATGAGCCGCCAGGTCTTACATTGGCATCGCCATCTTCGCTCCCTTGTAACGGCGGTGTCGTAATGACCTTGATAGGAACCAATTTGTGCGATGCTACAGGTGTAACGGTAGGTGGTGTGAACGCTCCTGTTGTCACATCTGATCCTACCCAAATCATTGTCACAGTTCCTCCCGGTACAGGTACGGGACTCCCTGTGGTGGTCACAACCCCTTCGGGTGTGTCAAATGCTTTAACTGTTAATTATGTCGCTCCCTTTTTGTTTTCAGTAACTCCTGATGAAATAACTTGTGATGAAGGCGCTGCGCTTACGCTTCAGGGTAGTAATTTTTGTGATGCATCGTCTGTAACCATCGGAGGCATTGCTGTTTCGATAATTTCGGTGACATCAACTGAAATTCAAGTAACGGCCCCTGCGGGTAGCGGACTAGACCTAGATGTGGTGGTTACCACTCCTTCAGGGGTTTCAAATGCAGTTCAGGTGAGCTACGAAGCACCTGTGTTGATATCAGTCGCTCCTTCGGCTATTCACTGCGAGGGAGGGACAAGCCTCACACTCACGGGTACCAATTTCTGTGATGCCACCTCTGTAAGTATCGGTGGGCAATCTGTGACTATCAGCTCCATAACACCTACTGAGATAGAAGTAGTTTCATTGGCGGGCTCAGGAACTGATCTTGATGTTGTGGTGACCACTCCTTCAGGGGTTTCAAATGCAGTTCAAGTGAGCTATGAGACGCCCAACCTGACCTTTGTGGCACCAACATCTATTCCCTGCACTGGCAATATCACAATGACCTTGGTAGGAACCAATTTTTGCAATGCCACCAGCGTTACCATCGGCGGGGTGAACGCTCCGATTGTTTCAGTAGACCCGACCATGATCATTGCTACAGCCCTTCCTGGAACAGGTTCGGGGTTACCTGTAATTGTTACTACGCCATCTGGTGTGTCTAATTCGCAGATGGTGAGCTATTCTCCGCCGGTGCTCAATTCAGTTGCCCCAGGTTCTATTCCGTGTGAAGGAGGTGTTTCCCTGACACTTTCGGGAAACAATTTCTGTAGTGCCTCAAGTGTCACCATTGATGGTGTCTCAGTGAGCATTAATTCTGTGACACCCACAGAAATCGTGGTAACTGCCTCTTCCGGAAGCGGAACAAATCTTGATGTTGTGGTGACTACCCCCTCAGGCGTGTCAAACGCAGTGGCAGTAAGCTATGCCGCTCCGGTTCTGTCATCCGTTGTTCCTTCAAATATTCCCTGCGAGGGCGGAACAATGCTTACCCTCAGCGGAAGCAATTTCTGCGATGCAACTGCCGTCACCATAGGCGGCGTTGCTGCTTCCATCAACTCCATTACCCCAACGCAAATTGAAGTCACTTCTCCGCCCGGCAGCGGCGTGGATTTAGACGTTACTGTAAGCACTCCTTCAGGAACATCCAATGCGGTGCAGATTAGTTATGAAGCACCCGGGCTGATTTTGGTGGCACCCGCGGTTATTCCTTGTGAGGGAAATTCAACCATCACCCTGATAGGAAACAATTTGTGCGATGCAACTAGCGTAACCATCGGTGGGGTGAATGCTCTCATTGTCTCGGTAGCGCCTACCGAAATTGTTGCTTCAACTCCGCCGGGCACTGGCAACGCGATGGGTGTAGTCGTTACCACACCATCCGGAGTATCAAATACCATCCTTGTGAATTATGCCCCGCCTGTGATAACTTCCGTGAACCCGGTTGACATTCCTTGCGAAGGTGGTGTACCCATGACGCTTGAAGGTAGTGATTTTTGCGGTGCCACCAGTGTAACGATTGGCGGAGTATCGGCGGCAATTACTTCGGTCACACCCACCCAAATCATTGTTACCGCGCCTTCAGGAAATGGAGTAGACTTGAGTGTGCTGGTTCAGACACCTTCCGGAACTTCCAACGCAATGCTTGCAGGCTATCTTCCTTGCGATGTAGAATGCGATCTTGATTATACCTACACCTCAACAGGTGCCACTTTGGGCTATGCAAATGGCTCGGCAACCATTACAGTTACAGGTGGCCAGCCTGCCTACAGTTATCAGTGGAACGACCCCTTTATGCAAACGGGGCCTACATTGTTTGGGGTTTTTCCGGGTGTTTATCTCTGCACCGTGACTGATGCCAATGACTGTGTGGAGACCTTTGAAGTTTTTATCGGCTTTGCCAGTGATGTACCCACAACGCAGGTGCATCCAAATTTCTGCAACACGGGCGGTTATGCGCTTGGTGATTTTGTGCAGGCCAGCAGTGTTCAGTCGGCAACGGCATACCGTTGGCAATTCAGTGTTGGTAGTACTTTTCTTCCTGAGTACACTCGGAACGCGTCAAATCCATGGATACGATTGTCGTGGATTGACGGAATAGGCCTGGATGTAACCTACAACGTTCGCGTAAAAGCTCGTGTAAATGGCGAATGGGGCGAATACGGAGATGTATGCACCATTACGACGTCGTCTGAAGTGCCGCAAACCGAACTCCGGCCGGAGTATCACGAAACGAATGGCGGAGGGAATCCATACGTGATGTGTGACCTGATGATTGCCTTCGGTGTGAGCGGAGCTACGGATTACCGTTGGCGTCTGGATCCGGATTCAGACCCGAACAATGGGAACGAAATGTATTACACACGAGGTTCCGGCAATCCATCCGTAAGGCTCTCGTGGATAGAAGGAGTTCAACCCATGCAGACCTATCAGGT
>SKUL01000160.1 GCA_007129985.1 Flavobacteriales bacterium | reverse complement strand
GTCAGCTCATTCGCGAGTTTGCTGCCAGCGATGCAGGTTTTCAGGAAATTTACGTTACCGGATGGCCCGCAGGTATCTACATCGCCAAGCTTATCGTAAACAACAAAGATTTTGACACGGTTAAAATCAGCGTGGTGAAATAACCGCTTCTCGAATAGCTACAATGAAAAGCCGGTCTCTGAAAGGGGATCGGTTTTTTTTAAGTACCGGACTTTTGATTCCTCGGCTATATACCAGTCATTTTAACACTTCGCTCGAAAAAACAAGAAGAATCAAAAAAAACCCGCCTTCACCACAGGGGCAAAGGCGGGCTGCAGACATGTAAACAATTGGAAGATTTTGATCGAGCAATCCATGCATGAGGGCACAAAAAAGCCGGCCCCTTTTCGGAGGCCGGCTTTGGAATTCATTGGTATATACATCATTTACGCTTGCTCTTCCGGCATACTCCGAATCTTGCTGGTATCAAATTCACCGTTGGCAATTCGCTGACGCATTTCCTTAAAGGTGTCAATGGTGTATTTCACATCTTCCAGCGTGTGCATGGCGGTTGGAATCAAACGCAACATAATCACATCCTTGGGTACCACCGGGTAAATCACCAAAGAGCAGAAGATGTTGTACTTCTCTCGAAGCTCAACCGTCATATTGGTGGCCACCTCAATCTCGCCTTTGAAGAATACCGGCGTTACACAAGAGTTGGTTTTGCCAATGGAGAAACCGGCTTCTACCAGTCCGTTTTGCAAGGCGCTGGAGATGGCCCACAGTTTTTCTTTCAACTCCGGACGGGTTCTGAGCATTTCTAATCGTTTGCGGGCGCCAATCACCAAAGGCATGGGAAGTGACTTGGCAAAAATCTGCGAGCGCATGTTGTAGCGCAGGTAGTCAATCATCTGCTCGTCGCCACAAATAAAGGCGCCGATGCTGGCCATGCTCTTGGCAAAAGTTCCGAAGAGAATGTCAATTTCGTGCTGTACACCCTGGGCCTCGCCGGCACCTTGTCCGGTTTCGCCAAGCGTTCCGAAACCGTGGGCATCATCCACAAAAAGACGGAAGTTGTACTCTTTTTTCAGGGCGGCAATTTCTTTGAGTTTGCCCTGGTCGCCACTCATACCAAATACACCTTCGGTAATCACCAGGATTCCGCCGTTGGTTTTTTCGGTGAGGCGTGTTGCGCGCTCCAGTTGCTTGCGCAGGTTGTCAATGTCGTTGTGCATAAACACAAAGCGCTTGCCCTGGTGCAGTCTCACGCCGTCAATAATACATGCGTGCGACTCGCTGTCGTACACAATCACGTCGTTGCGGTCAACCAGTGCGTCAATGGCCGACATACAGCCCTGGTATCCGAAGTTGAGCAGGAAACAATCTTCCTTGCCCATGAAATCGGCCAGTTCCTGCTCAAGCATTTCGTGCTGGCTGGTTTGCCCCGACATCATGCGGGCTCCCATCGGGTAACCCAATCCCCATTCCTGCGCGGCTTTTGCATCGGCCTCGCGAACTTCGGGGTGATTGGCCAAACCCAGGTAGTTGTTCAAACTCCAGATAAGGCACTCTTTTCCGCGAAAAACCATTCGGTTAGAGATTTCACCCTCGAGTTTCGGGAATGTAAAGTAACCGTGTGAGCGACCTTTGTATTGGCCGAGCGGTCCACGGTTGTTTTTGATTTTTTCGAAAATATCCAAAGCGTTAATGTTTTGGTTTATACTGGCTCAAAAAAGCGCCGCGAAATTAGTGTTATTTGCTAAGATGGCAAAAAGGCCACCCTTGGTGGTATGGGTTTTTTGGGTTGGCGCCGGACTAAAGTAAGCTTATTTTCGTTACATCCATCGCACCCTTACAATGCCCCGTCTTTTCAATGTACTATCTTTGCGCCATGATTTCCAGAATTGCCCTTGCCGTTGCGCTCATAGGTGCTGTTGTAATGCACAGTGGGTGCAGCAAGTACAACAAAGTACTCAAAAGTCAGGACGTAGATTTGAAGTACAATTATGCCATGAAGTACTTCGAGAAAGAGGACTTCAACCGTGCCCTGCCTTTGTTTGAAGAGCTCATTGCCGTAACGCGGGGTACGCAGCGCAGTGAAACCATTTACTACCACTACGCGCAGTCATATTACGGATTGCGGGATTTTTACCTGGCCGGATTTTATTTCGAGAGCTTCGTAAAAACCTATCCCAACAGCGAAAAAGCAGAAGAAGCGGCTTTTATGGCGGCCTTGTGCCATTACCGAAGTTCGCCCGGATACTCGCTCGACCAGACCGATACCAGGAGGGCCATTCAAAAGTTTCAAATCTTTCTTGAGCGCTATCCCAATTCCGAAAAACGCGATACCAGCAACGCTCTGGTGGAAACCATGATTCGGAAATTGGAGAAGAAAGCCTACGAAAGCGCCATGCTCTATCACAAGATTGAGCAGTACAAATCGGCTGTAATCGCTCTGAACAACGTGCTTCGCGAGTACCCCAACTCAGATTACAAGGAAGAAATCCTGTTTCGCATTCTTGAGAGCAATTACTTTCTGGCGGTGCGCAGTGTAGAGGAAAAAAAGTACGACCGTTTAAAGGATACCATCAAATCTTATCATACCTTTGTCGATTCTTATCCCGAAAGTAGCAGGGTGCGTCAAGCAGAAGCACTTTACGAGACTACAATCAGGGAGTTGGAGAGAATCAATTTATAGCGCTACTATGTCGAGTAAATTCAAGAATGTGAACGCTGCCCGCAACACCGAAACCCGCGATGTAAGCCGTATGGTGAAAGAGACGGGTACTATCTACGAAACCATTGCTGTGTTGGCCAAGCGGTCGAACCAAATCAGCACAGAGTTGAAGGAGGAATTGAGTGGCAAGCTCGAGGAGTTTGCAACCTCTCAGGACAACCTCGAGGAAATTTTTGAAAACCGCGAGCAAATCGAGATTTCAAAGTACTACGAGCGTTTGCCCAAGCCACACTCTATTGCTATTCAAGAGCTTCTCGAAGACAAAATCTACACCCGTCGCCCGGACGAAGACCTTGAGGACGCTCCTGCTGAGGCCTAAGCCATGACTTTCTTAAAGGGTAGGCGAATACTGCTGGGAGTAACCGGGAGCATCGCTGCCTACAAATCGGCTTTTCTGACCCGCGAGTTGGTAAAGGCCGGTGCTGAGGTACGCGTAATTATGACGCGTGGTGCCATGGATTTTATCACCCCCCTCACGCTGGCAACGCTTTCTAAGAATCCTGTGCTGTCAGAATTGATTGAAGACCGCGAGACAGGGGTTTGGACCAATCACGTGGACCTCGCACTTTGGGCCGATGCCATGATTATCGCCCCGGTATCCGCGCACAGTTTGGGCAAGATGGTTACAGGTCAGTCGGACAATTTGCTGCTGCTCACATTTTTGTCGGCCAAGTGCCCGGTGTTTTTTGCACCCTCGATGGATTTGGACATGTTCAAACACGGCTCCACCCGAGAGAACATTGAGAAGATGCAGTCTTTTGGTCATATTCTCATTCCGGTAGGAAAAGGTGAACTGGCCAGTGGGCTCGAAGGCGAAGGTCGCATGGCTGAGCCCGAAGAGATTGTTCAACAAATTCACGACTATTTTGAAGCGCGGCTGCCGTTGCGAGGAAAGAAAGCACTCGTTACCGCCGGCCCTACTTACGAGCGGATAGACCCGGTGCGTTTTATCGGAAATTTCTCGAGCGGAAAAATGGGTTACGCCATTGCCCACGAACTTGCAGAGCGCGGGGCAGAGGTGACGCTGGTGAGCGGGCCTACATCCCTCAAAGTTGAGCACCAGCGCATTCGCACCATTCACGTGGAGAGCGCGCAGGATATGTTGAAGGCGTGTCAGCAGGAGTTTTCAGTGGCAGAATGGGTCATCATGTCGGCAGCCGTGGCAGATTACCGTCCGGTAGAGCAAAGTGAGCAGAAAATCAAGAAAACCGATGCACAACCCGTCGTGCACCTGGCGCTTAACCCGGATATTTTGAAATGGATGGGTGAGCATAAATCTCCCGCTCAAACCTTGGTGGGCTTTGCGCTTGAGACGAATAATGCGCTTGAAAATGCCCGTAAAAAACTAAAAGCCAAGAACCTCGATTTGATTGTGCTCAACACCTTGCAAGACGACCAGTCGGGTTTTGGATACGACACCAACAAGGTTACTTTGATTACGGCAGACAATAAAACGCTGCCTTTGGAGTTGAAAACTAAGACGGAGGTGGCGCGGGATTTGATAGACTACCTCCAGCAATCAGCACAATGAAACACATACAATTACTTCTTGCTTTTTTGTTTTTAGGCATGCATATGGCTTCGTCACAGGAGCTTAATTGCAATGTTACCGTTATTCGCCCACAAGTTCAGGGTTCTGAAACGCGCATTTTCGAAACCATGGAGAACGTGATTTTTGAGTTCGTGAACAATCAGCGCTGGACCAATGACATTTTTGAAGTCCACGAGCGTATTGAGTGCAACATGCTCCTGACCATCACTGAAGGAGCTCCCGGAGCAACTTTATTCAGGGGGAATCTGCAGGTTCAGAGTTTTCGCCCCGTTCACAATGCCAGTTTAAAGTCGCAGGTTATCAATTTGGTGGATAATGATATAGAATTCACCTTTGTAGAGAACGCAATTTTGCGCTTTACACCGGATTACTTCACCGATAACCTAACCAGTATTCTGGCCTTTTACGCCTACATGATTATCGGTTATGACTATGATAGCTTTAGCCTTGAGGGAGGCACCCGCTATTTTCAACTTGCCCAACAGGTCGTGAATAACGCAAGCAATGCACCCCAGGCGGGCTGGAAAGGTTTTGAAGGCGACCGAAACCGTTTCTGGATGGTTGACAACATTCTCCACCAAACTTTCAAGCCCTTCCGTAAAATGCTCTACGAGTACCACCGTTTGGGGCTGGATATCATGTATGATAAGTTTGACGAAGGCCGCGAAATGGTGATTCAATCCCTTGACCAGTTGCGCTCGGTACACCAAATCAAGCCGCTGTCGTACAATATGACCATTTTCTTCCTTGCTAAGAACGACGAGATTATCAACATTTTCTCAAAGGCTCAGGGCAATGAAAAGAACCAGGTTTACCAAATTGGTGAACTGCTGGACCCCGGTAATTTGTCGAAGTACAATAAACTTCGTTAGCGGCACTCGTCCTCCCAATACTTTTACGAAATTTGGGGCGTGCTCACCCATCTGCATATTCGCAATTACGCCCTGATTGACAGCCTCTCCATTGAGCTGAAACCGGGTTTTTCTGTGATTACAGGCGAAACGGGATCTGGAAAATCCATCCTCCTTGGCGCCCTGTCGCTCATCCTTGGCAAACGGGCCGATACCTCGGTTCTGAGAGATGGCGGCAGCAAGTGCATAGTTGAGGTGAGCTGCAACCTTAAAGGCTGGCCAGTAGGCGATTTTTTTGAAGCCCACGATTTGGATTACGACGACCTTTGCACCATCCGTCGCGAAATCAGTCCGGCGGGAAAGTCCAGAGCTTTTATCAATGATACGCCGGTTAATCTGCAGCAATTAAGGGAGCTCGGTTCTGAACTCGTAGATATTCATTCTCAGCACGAAACGCTGCACCTCAAAGACAACAGGTTTCAACTTACAGTGCTGGACGATTTTGCCGAACTCACACCGCAAGTAGAGACGTTTTCTGCACATTTCAAAAAATGGCGTGCCCTTCAACAGGACATAGCACAGCTCGAAGAGCATCTGGCGCGCGAAAGAGAACAGCGTGACTTTCTACAGTTTCAATTGGATGAACTGGAAGAAGCCCAACTTAGCCATGGTGAAGAAGAGCATTTGCAGTCTGAAATAGCCCTGCTTGAGCACGCTGAGGAGATAAAGCTTCGTTTGGTACAATGCACCGAAATGCTCCTTGGCTCAGAGGAAAATGTGGCCGCCGCGCTGCGAAACGGATTGCAGCAACTGGAATCTGTGCGCAGTCACGACAAGGGCATTGATGAACTGTTTGAACGCCTTCAAAGCGCGTCCATCGAAATCAAGGACATCGGAGAAGAGTTGGCCAGGCACGAGCAGCACATTGAGGTGAACCCGTCGCGTTTACAGCAATTGCAAGAGCGTTTGGATATGCTCAATGGCTTGATGCACAAGCACCACGTGAATGACGTAGCAAGTTTACTTGAAAAGATAGACGCACTGGCTCTGAAGCTTGAGGGAGGACAATCGCAGGAGGAAAAGCTGGGGTTGCTCAAAAAGCAGATTGCACAGCTTGAGGAAGAGCTGTTGGCCCAATCTGCCACCTTGACGGCCGAAAGAAAGAAAGCCGCTCCGCTGCTGGCTAAGAAACTATGCGCACTGCTGGAGAGAATGGAACTCAAAAACGCCGAAATGAGCATAGCCATTGAGCCTTCGCCCAAGCGCACATCGCGCGGTGATGACTGGGTGCAACTACTGCTTAGAACCAACAAAGGTCAGCAGTTAATGCCCATTGAGCAGGTGGCATCAGGTGGTGAGTTATCGCGTGTTATGCTGGCCATCAAATCTGTGAAGACGGGAAAGCAGTTTGCACCCACGCTGATTCTCGACGAAATAGACAACGGCGTTTCCGGCCGGGTAGCCGATGCAATGGCCCAATTACTGGCCGAAATGGGAGACCAGCACCAGATGATATGCATCACCCACCTCCCGCAAATTGCAGCCAAAGGGCAGTGGCATTACCGTGTATCGAAGCGAGATGAGGCTGATAAAACCCACACTTTTGTGGAGGAGCTCAACCAGGAAGCCCGCCTGCATGAGGTGGCCGCCATGCTCAGTGGCTCCGATACAACCGAGGCTGCGCTTCAGAACGCGCGCACCCTCATGAGTGCCAACTGACGGCCTATTCCTATATTTGCCCTTCAACCAAAAACTACCTGTATGTCACACAACCTGTTGAAAGGTAAGCGCGGAATCATTTTCGGTGCGCTCAATGATCAGTCCATTGCATGGAAAGTGGCCGAAAAAGCCCACGCCGAAGGAGCAAGTTTTGTATTGTCAAACGTGCCTGTGGCCATGCGTTTGGGAGCCATCAACGAGCTTTCAGAAAAATGCAACGCCCCCATTATACCTGCGGATGCGACCTCCACCGAGGATCTCAAAAACCTTTACACCCAAAGCATGGAGCAGTTGGGCGGCAAGATTGACTTTGTGCTGCACAGCATCGGTATGTCGCCCAACGTGCGCAAAGGAAAAGGATACACCGACCTCAACTACGATTGGTACCAGAAAACCCTTGATATCTCGGGTGGGTCGCTGCACAAAACGCTTCAGGTAGCCATGGAGATGGACGCCCTCAACGAATGGGCATCTGTGGTTGCCCTCTCTTACATCGCCGCTCAGCGTATTTACCCTGATTACGGCGATATGGCCGACGCAAAATCACTCCTTGAATCCATCGCCCGCGGTTTTGGCTATCACTACGGTTTTAAGAAGAAAGTGCGGGTTAATACCATTTCGCAGTCGCCAACGCCCACCACTGCCGGAACAGGCGTTTCGGGATTTGACAAGTTTCTCGCTTTTGCTGAATCCCTAAGTCCGCTTGGTAATGCCGACGCCAATGCTTGTGCTGATTACTGCGTGATGATGTTTTCTGATTACACCAAATACGTTACCATGCAGAACCTCTACCACGACGGAGGTTACTCAGCCACCGGGGTCACCGCAGAGGTGATGGATAAATTCTAAGCTCCGAATGGAAATAGTTTGAAAGCGCTGCAGTACATTTACTCGGCGCTTTTTTTTTGAGCTTGCCATCCAGAATGAGAACCAAAACAATCATCAACCAATGAAACGTGTTTTACTAGCCGGTGCTTTTGTGGCAGTCGCAATGGCTTCAACAGCACAAATAGAGCGAAGTGCCTTTACTTCAACTGGCCGTGGAGTGGCCACAACTTTTGTGGGCGATTACCAAAGCATCGGTATCAATCCTGCCAATCTTGCGTGGACAAATCCGCAGAACAAGCGTGTGTCTTTCGGCTTGGTTGAAGGAGGCGCTTCTTTGTACTCGGAAGTGCTGGCTAGAGATGAACTTCGAACACGTTTTATTGGATTTGAAGATGATTTGACGGTTGCAGACAAGCAGCGTTTTGCGCGCGACTTTGCCAACAGCCAACTCAGTGCCGATGTGGATATGCAATTGATAGGTGTAGCCGTTGATTTCAACGACCGTAAATGGGGCGGAGCAGCAGTGAGCGTGCGCGACAGGATTCACTTCAACAGTAACCTTAATACCCAGGCGGCGGAAATCCTCTTCATGGGTTGGAATGCGGATTATTTTGACCTGCTACGCCTTGACGACAGAGACAACGGACCCTTGATCGCAAACACAGGTACGCTGTCACAGGATACGCTCGATCGCGTGGTGCAGGGCATCAGTACCAATCCAGATCTGGCTTCTCAGATTTTCGACGGCACACGAATCAAATCAGTGTGGTATCGTGAATTTAACTTTGCCTACGGTCGTGAAGTGGTGAGCACGGAAGATTGGGTGATTGGTGCGGGGGTTGGCCTCAAATACGTGCAGGGAATTGCTTTTCTCGACATTGATGTGGGGCCCGCCGATTACCGTGCAATTTCAGCTACAACACCCACTTTTGGGATTGATTATGGAAACGCGGCGATTAACAACCCATCAGCTATTCCGGGAAATGACAATACCCTGCCTTCTACTGTGGGTTCAGGTTTTGGGATTGACCTTGGGGCAAACTTCAAATTCAAAGATAAGCTCAGGGTAGGAGTGGCCGTGAATGATATAGGCTCGGTGAACTGGAGCGGAAACGTATATCGCGCCATTGATACGCTTGTTTTTGACCTTAGAAATGATGGCGCAAACTCGCTGAATGTGCTGGCAGAGATAGAGCAGTTTAACGGCAAGGATGGCGCGTTTAAACAAGAAGGGGTGGCCAGTCAAAGGCTTGCGCTCCCTACACATTTCAGAATGGGAGCGTCCTATATGCTTCGCGATAACCTGCATCTTGGGGCCGATTTCTTTATGTCGCTCAACGACGCGCCCGGAAGCTTCCAGTCGCCCATATGGGGAGTGGGAGGCGATTACGCTCCGCTCAAATGGGTGCGATTCTCGCTCGGTTTCTTGTCAGGCGGAAACTACGCTGCCAGAATTCCGGTGGGTATCACTTTCATTGCCGGAAACGGAACCTGGGAAGCCGGTGTCGCTTCGCGCGATTTGGTTACGTACCTTCGTGGTGACGGAGCTACCCTGTCGGCATCGTTTGGCTTTCTGCGTTTTCACGTAGGAAACACCGAAACTGTGCCGGCAGCTACCCTCTACTAATCATTGCCACAATGAAAAATGGCTTGCTTTATATCTTGTTGATTGTGTGGGTTTTTCCATTGAGTGCGCAATCGCCCAAGAAAATCCTGAAAGCAGCCGATAAGTTCTACCAAACCCATCAATATGAAGATGCCTACCATCAGTACGCGCAGGCTGCTGATTTAGACCCTCGTTTAGCAGAGGCATACATGGGGATGGGTAGAAGTCTTCGGGAGATGGGAAGGCGTGTAGAGGCCTACGAAGATTTTCAGCGGGCAGTGGCCATCAATCCAAAGCTTTGGGAAGCCCGTCACATGCTCGGCTCCATTGATATGGAACGCGGCGAATACACCAAAGCCCTCAACCATCTGCAGCGAGCCCATGAGCTCAATAAAAAAGATTTGGCTGTAATGCAGGAACTTTTGCAGGCACAAATCAGATCAGACCATCTCGATAAAGCCGAAGCGCTTTCGCAACAACTGCTGAAGCGCAAGAAAAGTGCGGTAAATCAATACCTCCGCGGCGTTGTGCTCGATAGTCTCAAGAGATACAACGAAGCCGAATCCTTTTACAATCAGGCGCGTTTTTCAGACCCGAAGTTGACCGAAGCTCATCTCGGAGCTGCACATGCGCGACTGAGACAGGGCAAGCTCCGCGAAGCATTGGAGGATTGCAACCGGGCCCTTGAGCAACCCAAAAAACTCACTCGAACATACTGGATAAGAAGTGAGGTGAAAGCTGAACTCCGCGATTTTCATGGTGCCATTGACGACTTGTCGGCAGTAATCGAAGCAGAACCCGAGAATCTGCGTGCCATCAGACAGCGTGCTGCCGTGTATGAAAAAACCGGACAGTTTGAAAATGCCATCCCCGATTGGTCAACAGTTATCGCCGCAGACAAAACAGACCATCAGGCACTTTACCGCCGTGCCGCAGCCTTTGAGAGGCTGTACCGCTTTGAGTTAGCCATACACGATTACCGCGAGTTGTTACGACGCGCGCCCTACGATGAACAGGCTCAATCGCTGCTTGCCGCGGCTGAGGCTCAGCTTTTCCATCTTAAGAAAGAAGATAAACCCCCTCAAATTCAGGTCACCTCACACAAGGTGAATAAACTGAATGAAATCGAAATTCCCTCCGATGAGCGCGTGGTTACCCTTGCCGGTGAAATTACGGACGACAGCCCCATTGACCGATTGCTGATTAACGGACAAGCCGTTACCGTTGCCCGCGATTCCATCAACCCCAGCTTTTCGTTTGATTGGACCCCCGGCGATGCAAAAGAGCTACAGCTTGAGGTTGCGGATGTTTACAACAATGTTTCGCAGGTGCTGTACAGGGTGAAGCTCACCGAAACAGATGCTCCGAAGATTCGCTTGCTCTCACCTTATGCAGGCGATGACGGAGAAGTACAGATTGCAGGTAATATATACGATATCAACGTAGAAGGGCAAATTTTTGACGAGAGCAGAATCACCTCCATTGTGGTAAACAACGTCAATGCAAGCTTCAATACATCAAAGAACAACCCTCGTTTTAGCGCCAAGGTGCGCATTGCCAATATGGAGTACCTCACTTTAATAGCTGAGGATGAGTATGGTAATAGAGCCGAGGAACGATTACGGATACGACGCGATGGCTTGAGCATCAGCGAGGATAACCCCATGGGAAATACTTGGGTTGTGTTTATCGAGAATTCCGATTACCAATCGTTTGCGAGCATTGACGGGCCTGCTCGCGACGTCAACATGATGAAACAAGCATTTGCGGGGTACAGCATCCACAACACCATTCATCGCAAAAACCTCAGCAAGGCCGAAATGGATCGCTTTTTCAACATTGAACTTCGCGACCTTGTGCGTAGCAACGACGTAAACAGTTTGCTGATTTGGTACGCCGGCCACGGTAAATACATCAACGAAACGGGCTACTGGATTCCCGTTGACGCAAAACGCGACGATGAGTTCAGCTATTTCAATATCAACCTACTAAAGGCCGGTTTGCAGAGCTACGCGAAAGATTTGTCGCACACGCTCGTCATTACCGACGCCTGTGAATCCGGTCCTTCATTTGCCGAAGTTACCCGCGACCACATGATTATTCGGCGCTGTGATGACTGGGAAGCCACCCACATGCGTTCTTCGCAGGTGTTCTCATCAGCAGGTTACGAGTTGGCATCAGACAACTCCCAATTCACTCAAACCTTTGCCAATCTGCTGAGCAATCACCCGGACGACTGCCTGCCTATCGAGGCGGTGGTCAGAAAAGTTACGGAGGTGGTTCTTGGTCAGGGTACCCAAACCCCAAAGTTTGGAATTTTAAGCGGTATGGGGCACGAAGACGGCACATTCTTCTTTATTCGCAAAAACAGATAGCCTTGCGTCTTCTCCACATAACGCCGCTCCTTTTGTTGCTGTCGCTGGCGTGGTACAGAGTTGAGGCGCAGCACTATGCCTTTCAGGAGTACGGCGTAAAAGATGGATTGGCTGCGTCAAAGGTGTACGCCTTGTGCGAAGACCAAAATGGCAAAATCTGGCTGGGCACCGTAAACGGGATTTCACTCTTTGATGGATACCGTTTTGAAAACTATACAGATGCCGACGGTATAGCTCCAGAAGGTGTCCGAACCATCTATCAGGATTCAAACGGTAATGTGTGGTTTGGTCATTACGAAGGCGGGATTACCCGATACCGCGATGGTTTATTTGAAATCATTGAGCCGCCCGATCTCCGTAGCAAAGGAGATATCTACGACTTTCAGGAATCGGTTTCGGGTGATTTGTGGATTGCCTCCAACGGACTGGGAGCCATCCGAGTAAAGGGATACGAAGGCGATGCCACAGGTTTTGAAGTGCAGCAATACATGGGTTCTGAAGGTTTGGGCGACAGGGTGTTTGATATACATGTTACGGCGGATGGAACACTCTATTTTGTAACCGATGCCGGATTGAAGAAACTTGAAGATGATGGGTCTTTCTCCTTCTATCGTCCCGGCGGAATGACCAACATGTTTCAGCTTACCTGCATGCTGGAAGACAGCCGCGGAATGCGTTGGTTTGGAACACACAACGGCGGACTTTACAAATACGCTCCCGGAAATTCCGACATTGAAATCATTGATGTGATGGACGGACTTGCGCACAACTTTGTGTTCTGCCTGCACGAGGATGCCAACGGCAACATCTGGGCAGGAACATATGGAGGCGGCGTGTCGGTTATCAGCCCGAACGGTCATATCCAAACCATGAACAGCAACAACGGATTGCCCGACGAAAAAATCCAATGCCTCACCGCCGACCGGGAAAACAATGTACTCATTGGTACCAACGACAACGGCATGATGGCCTTTAAGTCGTTTCAGTTCACCTCATTTCCTCTACCCGATAAGTTTGCCGTTCGCAAGAACAACGCCATTCAGCCCAAAGCGGGCGGAGGCATCTGGCTGGCGACGGAAAAAGGACTCGTTTCGCTGGATGAAAAAGGTGGAAATGCTACGCGATTTGGTACAGATGAAGGGTTGGGAGACCTCAACATCAATGACATTGCCATTGCCCGCGACGGAACGCTCTGGCTCGGAACCGAGTTTGGTGGCCTCTTCAGTTTTACTCCTGCCAGCGGTCGTTTTAGAAGCCATTTCGCCATCAACCAATACATCACCCAAAACAAGGTAACTGACATGCACAGCCACGACGGTAAGGTGCTCTGGATTGGAACACTTGATGGACTGCTGCGCGTGGATTGGGAAGGTGAATCCCTCGACCGTCTTACACAACGCGATGGACTTAACGGCAATCACATTTCGGCCATTTCATCTACCCGCGAAGGTCATCTTCTGGTTGGATTTGTGGGAAGGGGTGCCGTACGAATAACACCCGATTCCACATACAGCCTGCTGAGTACGGGTACGCCTGCCTGTTTTCTTCACGACGATGACGGCACGCTCTGGGTGGGAATGGAAGGGCAGGGGATTTATCTTTTTGAAAACGCGAAAGACCCGGTGCACTTAACACGCAGCGAAGGATTGCTGAGTAACGCGGTTTCAACCATCGATCAGGATAAGCAGGGAAATTTCTGGATTGGCTCCAACCTCGGCTTAACACGCTTCGATAAAGCCAATCAGCATTTTGTGCACTATACACAATCGGCTGGTTTTATGGGGTTGGAGGTGCGAAAGAGAGCTTCCTTCAGTTCGGGCAATAAGTTGTGGTACGGCACGGCAAACGGACTTTTTCTAAACAATCCGGCTCTGGAAAAACCGGCGCAGGAGGTCGGACTTCTGCGTATTACGAAGTCTTTGGTGAACGGCAATCCCACCAGGGATAAGGAGCAACTTGATTTAAAATTCGATCAGAATGAACTTTCCTTTCAGTTCATTACCGTAAGCTTGAGCGACCCGCAAAGTGTGCGCTACCAAACCTACCTCGAAGGCAGAGATCAGCGTTGGAGCGATTGGACTCCCAACCGTTCCGTGGAGTATCTGGGCTTGCCCGAGGGAACTTACCGTTTTCATCTTCGGGCGCGCAACCGTTGGGGCGAGGAGAGTGAATTGAGTTCGGTGAGTACTTACGTTATTCATCCGCCGTGGTATCGAAGCGCCACTTTTTATGGAGCCAGCGGAGTGGGACTTATTTTGGCGTTTATCCTTTTTGTGAAAATCCGGGAACGTAACTTGATGCGTGAAAAGCGCGTGCTTGAGGAAAAAGTGAAGGAGAGAACCCGCGAGGTTGTGGAGAAAAGCGAAGAACTGGAGAAGAAGAACAACGATATTCTGGACAGTATCAATTACGCAAAACGCATTCAGGATGCTATTCTTCTGCCGCGAGAGCAAATAGACGCTTTTGGCTACGAGAACTTTGTGCTATACCGCCCAAAGGATATAGTTAGCGGCGATTTTTACTGGTTCAGCCAACTCAACGATCAGCTTCTTTTTGCCGCTGCCGATTGCACAGGACATGGCGTACCTGGCGCGTTCATGTCGGTTGTAGGCCACAGCCTTCTCGATAAAATTGTTGTAGAACAGGGTGTTACAAGTCCGGAGCAAATTCTAACGAACCTTAGCGAAGGGGTGGAGAAGTTTCTGCGGCAGAAGGAAAACCAGAACCTGCCCCGCGACGGTATGGACGTGGCGCTGGTGGCCATCAAGCCTG
>SKUL01000044.1 GCA_007129985.1 Flavobacteriales bacterium | reverse complement strand
GCTCCGGTTGAAATGCAGGGCATGGAGCAACGACTGCTTTCGCGCTTTAAGTGGGGATTGTCGGCTGATTTGCAGCCACCCGGACTCGAAACGCGTATCGCCATTCTCGAGAAGAAAATGTACGCCGACGGAATTGAACTTCCGAAGGATGTGGTTGAATACCTTGCCTACAGCATCACCACCAACATCCGCGAGCTGGAAGGAGCCATGATTTCGTTGATGGCCCAGTCTTCACTCAACAAAAAGTCCATCAACCTTGAGCTTGCCAAGCAGATGATTGACAAGTTTGTGAAGAACACGGCCCGCGAGGTTTCCATTGATTACATCCAAAAAGTGGTGTGCGATTATTTTGACCTGCCCATTGAGTTGCTGAAATCAAAAACCCGTAAGCGAGAGGTGGTTCAGGCGCGTCAGATTGCCATGTACTTTGCGAAGAAGATGACCAAGTCGAGCCTTGCAAACATCGGTTTGCACTGCGGAGGAAAGGACCATGCCACTGTGCTTCATGCTTGTCGCACGGTGAAAAACCTCACCGAAACCGACAAGAACTTCCGCAAATACCTGGAAGACCTTGAGAAAAAACTCAGCATTCAATAATCCGACCTTGTGCGGAAAATCTTTGAAATCACCGCTCCGCGCGGTGATTTCTTTTTTGTAGCAAACAAAGACAATGAGCAATGAAGATTTTGATGGTATGTCTTGGAAATATTTGCCGCAGTCCACTGGCCGAAGCCATCCTGCGCGAAAAAGCAGAAGCCAACAGCCTCGACATTGAAATAGACTCTTGCGGCACCGGCGATTATCACATTGGTGAGGCACCGGACGAGCGCTCGCAAGCCAACGCGCTGAAAAACGGGGTGGACATTTCATACCTGCGGGCGAGGCAGTTCAAAGCTGCTGATTTTGAAAATTTTGACCGTATTTATGTGATGGACCAAAGCAACTACGACAATGTTGCGAAGGTGAGTTCACATTCCGAACAGATGAAAAAAGTAGAGCTCATCCTGAATACGCTTAACCCGGGTAGTAACGAGCCCGTGCCTGACCCGTACTTTGGCGGCGACGCCGGATTTCAACGCGTGTTTGAATTGCTGGATGCAGCCTGCGACAAAATTGTGGAAGACCTTGCCCGCTAAAGCCACACTCTACCTCATCCCCTCGCCCATTGATGGCACTTACAACAGTCATCAGATACCCCTTGCTGAAAAGGTGCGTATCGGGCACCTGCGAATTTTTGTGGTGGAAAACCTCAAGCACGCGCGGCGATACCTGCGAAAACTACTGCCCGAGGTAGCCATTGACGATTGCACTTTCTACGAGATGGGCAAACACGCCACCCCTGAATCATGGGCCGGATTGTGGAGCGCCATGAAATCGGGTGCAGACGCAGGTGTGATTTCGGAAGCCGGACTACCCGGTGTGGCGGACCCGGGAGGCTCGGTGGTGAGCACGGCACATCAAATGGGCATAAAAGTGATTCCGCTCATTGGCCCGGGTTCTATTTTCATGGCACTGATGGCCAGCGGTTTCAACGGACAGCAATTCACATTTCATGGCTACCTGCCCCGCGAAGGCGCAGGTCGAACCAAAAAAATTCACGAGTTGGAAAGCACAGCCCACCGGACAGGCTACACCCAAATTTTCATGGAAACCCCCTTTCGCAACAATGCCTTGCTGGAGGAAATACTCAAAACCTGCGGAGGAAGCACCATGCTATGTATTGCCCGGGGAATTTCTCAGGCGGATGAATCCATCAGTACCCGCAGCATTCACGACTGGCAAAAAAACACACCCAATCTACACAAGGTACCGGTGATTTTCCTGATTGGGAAAACTTAATCCCACGACGGGCAAGGAACAGCGGCTGTTGAGTCCATTTTTCCTCGCGATTTTACGCGACCCTTACAACGCTGACTTTTGAAAATGGTGTATTTGAGTGCCACGTAGGCATCCATACCAAACACATCACTTCGGAAAAACAGTGGCCCGAGGCGGTCGGTACCGATTATCACACTATTGAACCTGAATGCAATACCCATCCGCGGATGCTGATACTGCGCAAGTGTAAATGGCAGCGACACTTCAAAGCGGCGCAGTTCAAAACGGGGTGTTATGTTGATGAGCGAGGCGCGGTGCATGGAAAAGTTGCGACCTCCACCTACTCCTTGCATCCAGACTCCCGCCACGTAGAAACCTTTGCCGAGGTTGTAATCAAACTGCAGGCTGAGCATGGTGGGCAACGCCATTCTGAACGACTCCGATTCAGACATTTGCCTGGAAGTGGTAATCATTGAGTCGAGCTGCTCCATGCTGCCGGGCATTTCGTTGTTGAAATTATCCATGGATACCTGCAATCCGCTCACATCCCAATGAGAAGCGCGGTTGCTGAAACTCATACTTCCTATATCCAGCACCGAAAAACCAATGCGGTACTGGTAATCGGCGGTTTGGCATTGTTGCTCACGCGAGAATGCCGTGTAGTTGTCAATATCCTCTTTGTAGCGAATAAAGGTGAAGCCCGCGTTCAGGCCCCAGCCACCACCGGTATTCCAACCCGGTTCGTTCCATGCCGCGGCTGCATCCAGGTTGTGGAGATTAAAGCTTGAGGAATCACCCACCTCAAAGCGCATATCGTCAACGCGCAAGGCAGCAGCACCCATTCCCATCAGCCTTCGCGGGGTAAGTGCCACGTGCAGGGCGTTTTTTCCTTGTTGAACAACTGAAGCACCGAGCGTAATTCCAACTTCGGCCCACGCTGCAGCTGATACAGTAGCATCACTGATTTGATGAACCACATCCTGCTGTGGCTCATAGCCCAATCCCTGAAAAATGTAATGGGCCATTTCGGGGCTTACCCCGCGAAAACCGACGTTTGAACGAACACCTGTATGCACACCGAGTGCAAATCTTCCAAACACACCGGTAAAAGACGGGCCGGAGGCAAAAACATCCAGCTGACCAAAGTGGCTCGAAGGCCCAATGTTTTGTTGAGGCTCCACCGAACCATCGTATTGTTCTGCGCCACCCAACAGTCTGAACGAACGTCCGGGCATGTACACCATGTTATTGTCGAGCGATAAACCCATGCCCACCAACTGAATGTCGCGATAGGCGCTGGTACCCACTATAGACGAAGGGTTTAACCAAACTGATTGGGTGGGATTGTAATTGCTCATGGCTGCACCCATTCCTAATTGAGCGTGGGCGGTGGTTGCGCTTAGCGCGATTGAGGCTAAAATCAACAGTTTCTTCATGGTTAGCACGGGCTATTTGCCTCATGCGTACGATACTGTTGTCAAAAGGTTTGAAAAATAAAGCACTTTGATGGCGTGCTCACGGCAGCAAGCCCTCGTCGGAATCAATGCTCACCCGGTACATAAGCGGCGTAAAGGGTGGAATAATACCGGTAGAAGAGCCTTTCTCTCCGAAGGCGAAAAGCGATGGAACCACGATGGTGCGGGTTTCACCGCGCTTCGCACCGATGAGGCCGTACTCCAAACCGGTGAGTATCTGCCCCTCGCTTCCAAGTTGAAAAACAAGCGATTCCTCGGTTAGAAACTGGTCGTCGAAAAGCTGACCTGTAAGAAAATAGCCCGTGTAGCGGATGCCAATCACATCGCCGTATTGCAGGGGTTTCCCCTCGCCACTTGCTTCAATTCTGTACACAACTGCGGGGTGAATCAAGGTTGACGTAAATCCACCCTCCAGGGCTTTTTCACGCAGACGCTGCTCTTCCATCATTTCGCGGGCCACCAGCCATCGCTCAAAGTGGCGGGCGAAATCATCATGGCTAAAGCAAAGTTTCCAGTTGATGGTGATTTCTATGGTGTCGGCAGCGCCCACTACTCCCGGCCGGTGGTCTATGAAGCTCGCGCTATCGCCGGGTTTCATGTGGTCAAGATAACGGATCAACATCATGAGCATGGGGTCATCGGCATACACCCAAAAGGGCAGATTATCCACCTTGCGGGTATCGAAGGCCTGTGTCATGGCCGTATCCGGACTTTTCAGTTCAAGCTCAAACACATCGCACGGCGCCGATTGATTCAAATCAGCATCAAAGGCCAGCAATTTCATGTGGAGACCCGTGGCCACCTCATCGTAATCGGG
>SKUL01000314.1 GCA_007129985.1 Flavobacteriales bacterium | reverse complement strand
CCTTGCTCATAATTTTTTCAATGGCCTTTTCAAACTGGCTAAACGGCTCAATATCTTTAAACTGGTAGAGAATCCGAGCAGCAAAATGGATGGAATTTACCTCGTCGTCGCGAAGGGCAATGTCGCGAATGGTGTAGCCCTCATCGGTGTAGTAATATCCGTTCTTCTTCGGGTCATAGGCTATGGGCGCGAAAAACCCCAGCTCGGTTTCGTTGCGCATGGCCCATAGGTCTTTTTCGATAGTGGACGTGGATATCATTTCGCCATGGCTGCCGTACAAATGGTCTTCACATGCCTGCCTCAGCTCCTCTTTGGACGGAAAGGGCTTGTAGCGGTTGGTGAGGCAACCATCGATTATGCGGTAGCGAAGCAAGGCGTATTTATTGGCTGGCATGGGAAGTTTCTTGAGTTGTTCACAAAAATACCACTTCGGGCTGCGGTAAAAAAAACCGCCGACCTCAATGAGAACGGCGGTTCTAAAATTGAACTTTCCGCACTATTTGATGATGACCAAACGGCGCGTTTCTGTTTGGTTATTGAACTGAATGCGCGCATAGTACACGCCATGCCCGAGTCCGCTTAAATCCAGGGCTTCCTGAACACGATCTACCACCTGTCCGATGGGGTATTGCTTCACCACCCTACCGGTTCCGTCGAGGATATCAACATTCACCATTCCCGGTTCAGACACTTTTACATCAAGGGTGAACACACCACGTGATGGGTTGGGAAAAAGTCGAAGTTCATCAAAGACAGGTGCCAATTCCGCAACAGATGAAACGATAACCTGTACCTGCTCTGACTGCACTACGCAACCGTTACCGGCATCTACCACAACGCTGTAAGAACCGGGCTCATCTGCTACATAAACCTGATCGGTTGCTCCATCTATCAATTGACCATTGAATAACCACTGATAGCTTTCACCGGGTGAAGACGTAAGTATATTGCCTTCTTCGGCAATTGCGGGGATAAACTCAGAGCAAGGCTCTTCAATGCGATAGATAGTACCGTTGGTCAATCGCACCGCGTATAATTCGCCGTTGATGTCTTCGCCAAAAGCTACAAACCCGCTGAACCCTGTAAACTGACTATTCACCAATTCTGCCACCCAGTTACCCAATGCGTTTTGGCGGATGGTGTAAAAAGTAGGACCACAGTAATCGGTTACTAAGTATCGTCCGTTCAGAAGCGGATAATCGCTTCCCCGATACACATTACCACCGGTTACCGAGCACCAGTTATATTGGTTTTGGGCAAATTCAAAAACAGGGAAATCGTAATTCTCGGCAGACTGGCATCCGCTGAGATTGTACGGATTAAATCCTTCGTAGCACCGCCAGCCGTAGTTTTCTCCTCCGGGGCTTGATGCGGGCTGCATGTTTACCTCTTCATAAAGATTCTGACCAACATCTGAAATCCACAAATCACCGGTTTCGCGGTCAAAAGATATTTGCCACGCGTTTCTTAATCCAAGGGCCCAAATTTCATCCAATACCGAAGCATCATTCACAAAGGGGTTATCAGGTGGAATGGCGTAATTTTTCAGCGGATCATCAGGGAAGTCATCACCATCTACATCCAAACGAAGCATTTTTCCCAACAGTGACTGCGGGTTTTGTGAGTGGTTTTGAGGGTCTCCTCCGCTACCACCATCGCCCATTGGGAGATAGAGATAGCCATCCGGGCCGAATTCCATGTCGCCGGCATTGTGGTTGCTAAAAGGCTGATTCACTCGAATAATAAGATGTCCTGAATTGGGGTCTGCTACGTTAGGATCACTTGCAGAAACCGTGTAGCGACGCACTTCCGAGTGCCCTTGAAGGTTGGTATAGTTAAGGTAGAAATAACCATTTTCGGAATAGTTCGGGTGAAAAGCAATTCCCAGCAGCCCGCGCTCGCTTCCGCTGCTGTTCACAATGCTGCTGATATTAATAAAGGTACCAATGATATCACCATTTGCATCCAAAATACGCACCTGCGCAGTGTTCTGCTCACACACAAACATGCGTTCATCACCTGCGTGCTTCATGGCCAGCGGATTGTTCAGCCCTGTTGCAAAAGGCACAAGGTTGATGGAAATCGGTGACGTGAGGTACTCGCAGGAACCATCATCAGCCACAGCCTCAGGGTCGAAATTAACTGCTTCAGGATCGGTACAGCCTGATGCGGGTGCAGTATAGGGCAGCGTAAATGTTGTAGACTCTGAAGAGCCAAAAGCGCCACCGGTAACAATGATCACATCGTCCGAATCCTGTATAAGAGTATAGCTACCATTGCCGTACTGACAGCACATTCCATCTCCCCATTCGTCAAAAATGGTGAAGCTATATTCACCATCGGGCAAGTTGGTGATGGCAATTGGCGGGTGGGGATAAGCTCCGTTTGATGGGAAATCCGGGCCGTAGTTACCGCCGTTATCAACAACATTTCCACCGGCGTCGGTAAGTTCCCACGAGGTTTCAGAGCGATAACGATCAAAAACAAGTTCGAGCGTGAGGTCATTCTGCGCACTCACAAATAGAGGAGCACTCATAACCCATACAGCAAGGATAAAAAAGAGGTACAGTTTCTTCATGAGAAAGATGGTTTTTGAGGTTTCGACGAAAGTAATAAAAACGTCGCGGCTCAGGATTGTCATTTTCTGCCTTCGATTGGAAGCCCTTGAAAACCCCAACTCAGCGCCAACACCGCCTTGCTTTTTGGTACCTTTGCCGAAAATTTGCGCACATGTCGCTTCAGGACGAAATCAACAAGAGGAAAACCTTTGCCATCATCAGCCACCCGGATGCCGGAAAAACCACTCTCACAGAGAAATTCCTGCTCTTTGGTGGGGCCATCCAAACAGCGGGAGCAGTAAAAAGCAACAAAATCCGCAAAACGGCCACCTCCGATTTTATGGAGATTGAACGCCAGCGTGGTATATCCGTAGCCACCTCGGTAATGGGTTTTGAATATGCTGATAAGCTGATTAACATCCTGGATACACCCGGTCACAAAGACTTTGCGGAAGACACGTTTCGGACCCTCACTGCGGTGGACAGTGTGATTCTGGTCATTGACTGCGTAAAAGGTGTTGAGGAGCAAACCGAGCGCCTGATGCAGGTTTGCCGCATGCGCAACACGCCGGTTATCATTTTTGTGAATAAAATGGACCGCGAGGGGAAAGACCCGTTTGATTTACTGGATGAACTTGAAAGTAAACTGAACATTCACACCCGTCCCCTGAGCTGGCCCATTGGCATTGGCGAGAGCTTTAAAGGGGTGTTTAATGTGTTTGACCATTCTCTTAAGCTCTTCAACCCCAATAAGACTAAAATTGAATCTGACTCGCTGGAGCTTGAAAACCTGAGTGACCCGCTCCTCGAAGAAGCAGTAGGAGGCACGGCAGCCCAAAAACTTCGCGATGACGTAGAACTCATTGAAGGGGTTTATGGCAACTTTGATGAAGAGGAATACCAGCAAGGCCATGTCGCTCCCGTGTTTTTTGGCAGCGCGTTGAATAACTTCGGAGTGCAGGAATTGCTCGACACTTTTGTTCGCATCGCTCCTGCTCCACGCCCCCGAAAAACTACGGCCAGCATGGTTGAACCCAACCACAAGAAATTTTCCGGGTTCGTGTTTAAAATTCACGCCAATCTTGACCCCAAACACCGCGACAGGATTGCCTTTTTGCGGGTATGCTCAGGCGAGTTTAAGCGCAACACTTTTTACCACCATGTTCGTCACGGAAAAAACCTGAGGTTCAGTAATCCCAGTGCTTTTATGGCGCAAGCTAAGAGCGTGATTGACGAGGCCTATCCCGGAGATGTAGTGGGTCTGTACGACACCGGAAACTTCAAAATTGGCGACACCCTTACCGAAGGAGAAAACTTTTACTTTGAAGGCATTCCGAGCTTTTCGCCGGAAATTTTCCGCGAGTTGAATAATACCGACCCCATGCGTACCAAACAGTTGGAAAAAGGTATCCGTCAGCTTACGGACGAAGGAGTTGCGCAGCTGTTTATTCACCCCATGGGCAACAAGAAAATTGTGGGCACTGTAGGTGAACTTCAGTTTGATGTGATTCAATACCGGCTCGAGCACGAGTATGGCGCCAAGTGTAATTTCACCCCTCT
>SKUL01000090.1 GCA_007129985.1 Flavobacteriales bacterium | reverse complement strand
CCATTTCATCCAACTGGTTGATGTTGGCAGAAGTCTCTGCGCTCACCTGAGCAGGAAGCGCCTGAAAACAAATGAAAAGCGAAAAAACAAACAACAGTGATTGACGTATCATATCTCCGGGTTTTTAGCTTAAATACGAAAACTGGGAATGAAGGTTACGCCACATAGGCTCCCTTTAACTGCACCAGCATATCATCTACCATTTGGTCGAGGTCGTATTCGGGCTGCCAGCCCCAATCCTGCCGTGCAGACGAATCTTCCACCGAGGCTGGCCAGTTGGCAGCAATTTCGTTGCGGTAATCCGGCGCATAATCTATGCTGAAATCGGGCAGTTTTCTGCGGATGGATTCAGCAATTTCTTCGGGATTGAAGCTCATCCCCGCAATATTGTAGGCCGTGCGCAAACGAACCTTGACGGCGGGGGCATGCATGATTTCGAGGGTGGCGCGGATGGCATCGGGCATGTACATCATGGGCAAAGCGCGGTCGGCCTGAATAAAGGAGGTGTAGCGACCGTGCTTGAGTGCTTCGTGAAAAATATGCACAGCGTAATCGGTGGTTCCTCCGCCGGGCGCTCCGCGGAAGCTTATCAGGCCCGGATAACGCACGGAGCGCACATCAACCCCGTATTTTTGATGGTAGTACTCGCACCAGCTCTCGCCGGCAACCTTACTGATTCCGTACACCGTAGAAGGCTCCAGAATGGTGTGCTGAGGCGTTTGATTTTGTGGGCTTTTCGGGCCAAAAACTGCGATGGAACTGGGCCAGAACATCCGCTTGATTTTACCCTCGCGGGCCATTTCAAGGCAGTGAAAAAGGGTTTGCATATTCAAATCCCATCCTTTGAGCGGTTGCTGCTCGGCGGTGGCAGAGAGCATCGCTACAAGGTGGTAAACCTGCGTGATTTCAAAGCGCTGCACCACATCCTCCAGTGCCTGTCGGTCCATGGCGTTGAGCTGCACGTAAGGGCCACCTTCGAGCGCGGTGGGTATGCCTTCGTGAAGGTCGGAAGCCACCACAGCATCGTTGCCGTATCGCTCCCTGAGAGCAGCCGTTAAATCACTGCCAATCTGGCCGGCAGCACCAAGGATGAGTATTTTTTCGCTTTCCATGCAGGTGAATATTTCAAGGCAAAGCTAACCAAAGTTGCCCATGCGCAGAAGCCGTACGGTACAGCGCGCAAAGGGTCAAATTGACAATTGTCATATTTTGCCCGCTATGCTTACGCTACCTTCGCTGCACAACTTTCAAACACAAGACCATGCCTTTTTACCATAAGCTCGGAAAAGTTCCGCACAAGCGACACACAACCTTTCGCAAAGCCGACGGCAGCTTGCATTACGAGCAGTTGTTCGGTACGATTGGTTTCGACGGAATGTCGTCATTGCTCTACCACCTGCACCGCCCCACCATGGTGAAACAGGTTCTTGAGTCCATTGATGTTCGGCCCGAAATAGCGGTAGACCGCAACATGAAAAGCCGCAGTTTGCGCGGATTCAGCGTAACGCCCAAGGATGACTTTCTGGAGAGCCGCACACCGGTTCTGGTAAACAGCGATGTGAGTATTCAACTGGCCGCACCCGGGAAATCTCTGCGCGACTACTTCTACAAAAACGCCGATTGCGATGAAGTCCTCTTCGTACACCGCGGAAAGGGCACGCTTCGCACGTTTGTGGGCAACATTCCATTTGCCTACGGCGATTATCTGGTGATTCCGCGTGGAATGATTTACCAGATTGATTTTGAAACCGACGACAACCGGCTGCTTGTGGTTGAATCGCACCGCCCCATTTACACGCCCAAGCGCTACCGAAACTGGTTCGGGCAGTTGCTGGAGCATTCGCCGTTTTGCGAGCGCGATATCCGTCCGCCGTCCGACCTTGAAACCCACGATGAGTTGGGCGATTTTCTCGTCAAGGTGAAAAAAGAGCACATGCTGCACCAATACGTGTATGCATCGCACCCGTTCGACGTGGTGGGCTGGGACGGCTTTAACTTTCCCTACGCGTTCTCCATTCACGATTTTGAGCCCATAACGGGGCGTGTACACCAACCGCCGCCCGTACATCAGACCTTTGAAACAGATGCCTTTGTGATTTGCTCATTTGTGCCCAGACTGTACGACTACCATCCGGAGGCCATTCCGGCGCCCTACAACCATAGTAATATTGACTCCGACGAGGTACTCTATTACGTGGATGGCGATTTTATGAGTCGCAACAACATTGAAAAAGGGCAGATTACCCTGCACCCTGCGGGCATCCCACACGGACCGCATCCCGGTGCCTACGAACGCAGTATTGGTAAAAAAGACACCGAAGAACTGGCTGTTATGATTGATACATTCAAGCCGCTTCAAATCACCAAACAAGCCCTCGGAATTGAGGATGAAGGGTACTGGAAAAGCTGGATTGAATGATAATAGGCCAATTAGCCAATCAGACGATTAGACAATTAGCCAAAAAGAACATGGGCCATTGAAGCGATCCTCTTAATCAGCAACCAATACCGATACATATGAGCCATGAGAATCCAAGATATAACGATAACCTCATCCTCAATTTGACCCTTTAAAAACCGAAAGTAAAACGGTGGCCAGCATGCTTCCTCTTAACACAACATACCGAATCATTACCTTTGAATAAGCTACGAAGCCCCAATCGGCTCATTGGCCCATCGGCTTATTGGCTTATTATTAATTCTAATTACCTCATTATCTAATCATCGCATCACCACATTATCTCATCACCATGGACAATTTAAAAAACGTAGAATACGGACTCGAGAAGATTTTTGAAGGAGCGCAGGACTTTCTTCCGTTGCTGGGCACCGATTATGTAGAGTTTTACGTGGGCAACGCCAAGCAGGCGGCACACTATTACAAAACAGCATTTGGTTTTCAGTCGTTGGCTTACGCCGGACTCGAAACTGGCATTCGCGACAGGGCCTCGTACGTGCTGAAGCAGGATAAAATCCGATTGGTTCTTACCACGGCGCTCAACAGTGAGTCGCCCATTGGAGAACACGTGAAAAAGCACGGCGACGGTGTGAAAGTTATCGCCCTATGGGTAGACGATGCCACCAAAGCCTTTGAAGAAACCACCAAACGCGGCGCAACGCCCTTTATGCAACCTACCGTAGAGGAAGACGAGCATGGCCGTGTGGTGCGGGCGGGAATCTACACCTACGGCGAAACCGTACACATGTTTGTTGAGCGCAAGGAGTACAAGGGGATTTTCCTTCCGGGATACCAGGAGTGGAGGAGTGACTACAACCCCTCACCGGTAGGCCTCAAATTTATTGACCACATGGTTGGTAACGTAGGCTGGGGAGAGATGAACCAGTGGGTAAAATGGTACGAAGATGTGATGGGCTTTGTGAATTTCCTCACGTTCGACGACAAGCAAATCCACACCGAATACTCGGCCTTGATGAGTAAGGTGATGGCCAACGGAAACGGCCGCATTAAATTCCCGATTAACGAGCCAGCCGAGGGAAAAAAGAAATCGCAGATTGAAGAGTACCTCGATTTTTACGAGGGCCCGGGGTGTCAGCATATCGCCGTTGCAACAGACAATATTATCGAAACCGTGACGCAATTACGGGCACGAGGCGTAGAGTTTTTGTCGGCCCCTCCTCAAGCGTACTACGATGAAATTCCCCAGCGCGTTGGTGCTATCAAGGAAGACCTCGAAGTGCTGCAAAAGCTTGGAATTTTGATTGACTGCGACGAGGACGGTTACCTCCTTCAGATTTTCACCAAACCTGTTGAAGACAGACCAACCTTGTTCTATGAAATCATTCAGAGAATGGGCGCCAAAGGCTTTGGAGCAGGTAATTTCAAAGCCCTGTTTGAGTCTATTGAGCGTGAGCAGGAACGACGGGGAACACTGTAGTTCATTTGTTTTTTGATACTGAAACCGGCTTCTCTCGATGAGGGGGCCGGTTTTTTGTTGATGATTGATGCAAATCGTGTAGCTCTATGCGGGCCTACGCTCTCAATCTACCACACCCATCCAATCCGGAAATCCACAAATTCGGCAATTTGGCGGTGGGCCTTGAGGCTCACACCCCACAAAGCGCCTTTGGGATGAACGTAGGCAATGCTCCAGCGGTGAT
>SKUL01000240.1 GCA_007129985.1 Flavobacteriales bacterium | reverse complement strand
GACTGAAACGACAATGCGAAACATTTGAATATGAAATAAAACCGTGATCACCAACGAGGTGATTGATTGCATTGACAACAGTGAAAAATCTTCCATCAGCTCAACTCAGAGAGAAAATCCAACCAACACTAAACAACCACAAGAAAGATTCGGCTGCGCTTACACACTTTTTGGGACACTACCGCGCTTGTAGCTTTACAATATCTCCATAAGGGTTTTAATTACAGCCAAAAAGTGAGAATGGCGCATAACCTCAATTTTACCCTTTCATCACTGCGTTCTTCTTGAGGCGATACAACCATTACGCCCGGAAAAACGGGTTGAAGGCATATTTGGGATTCTAACCGAACACAACAAAACGGCATATGAACAATTCTTTTTAGCCGATAAATACCTATTTTCATGCCATCAAACCAATCTGTTCCGGCATGAAAACCCTGCTTACCGGAGTACTTATAGCTTTAAGCCTTTCGGTACAAGGTCAAAACTTTCTGCGCGGCTTTGGGGGTTTTAACAATGACGAAGCCCTGGCCATTGATATGGACAATGCGGGGAATACCTATACCACGGGCTATTTCAACAGCAGTATGTCTTTTGGTGGCAATTCGGTTGTGAGCAATGGAATGAGTGATGTGTTTGTAGCCAGAAACACCACAGCCGGACAAACGGGCTGGATATTTAGCGGTGGGAGTTCCGGTCCCGACAGAGGCTTTGACCTGGCTTGTGCACCCGATGGAAGCACCGTGGTTACAGGTTTTCACTCGCACAACGCCAATTTTGGTGGAAACATTCTGCCCAGCAACAGCTTTTCGCAAGATTTTTTTGTGCTCAAGCTCAGTCCTTCTGGTGCGGTGGAATGGGTGCGTAGCTTCGGTGGTGAACTCGGAGACACCGGCTATGCCGTAGATATTGACCCAAATGGAAACATACTCGTAACCGGACAGTTTCAGGGCACCATTGATTTTGATGGTATCGTATTTACTTCAACTCCCCTCGAAGATGGAAACCTCTCTTTTGACACTTTTATTCTGAAGCTCAATCCAAACGGCGATGTAATTTGGGCCAAACACGGTCAAAACAGCTATGAGAGTCGCGGTCTGGATATAAAATCCGACGCATTGGGAAATGTGGTGGTTTGCGGACAGTTTTCAGACACATTAACTTTCGACAATACACACAACAACGACATTTTCAATGCGGCCTTTGTAGTTAAATTCGATGCAAACGGAAATGAGCAATGGTTCAGGAGGTTTACCTCATCGCAAACCATTGCCTATGCGCTGGAAATAAACTCAAGCAACGAGATCTATGTAACGGGCGATAACATAGGCCCGATGCTTTTTTACACCGAAAGCGGCAGCACTTTTTTTGAAGTAGATCACACTTACAACCTGTTTCTGGCCAAGTTCAGCAGCATGGGCCAGTTGCTGTGGCTCACCACCAATGGCTCCGAAAACCCGGTTTCATCCAAAGACATCTCTCTGGACGAAGAAGAGATGCCCTACATTACCGGTACGTTCAATTGCCGTTTTGATGAGTACTCTGAAGAATACGGCAGCGGCATTTTCTACAGCGCCGGTTGGAGAGACGTTTTCATAACCAAGTTTAACACCGAAGGAAACCGCCTGTGGAGCCGGCATCTGGCAAGTAATCACGATAGCTATTGCAGTGCCATTACGCTCAAAAATACCAATATGCCAATTATTGCCGGCAGTTACGAAAATCGCTTGGTGGTAGCCAACAGTACCTCGTTCACCAATTTTACGGGCAACCAAACCAATAATATTGGGCCGTGGAACAACTGTGGTGATTCGAACTACGGAAACCTTCGCAGGATTACTTCAAACGGCAACAAAGACATTTTTCTGTCTGCACCCATTGACCTGTCTCGCGAACCTATTGATATGTTTTTCCGGCCCGAAGCCGATTGCAACAGAGAATACAGGCCGGTGTGCATCAATCAATGTGAAAATCCCCTCATTCACTGCGGACCCACTTCGGCACCTTTTCACACCTATACCTACTCTCATTTAACACCTTTGTACAACTTTGAGTGGACCTCGCCGGATGCCTTTCCTGCTGAAGATCTGGATGTACCCGGCACCGGCACATACATTTGGAATTATGAAAGACAAGATGGTTGCAAGTCGTACAGCGATACTTTACACGCCATCATCAATCCCATACCCCTTCCAACCATTACAGATAGTATGGGGGTAAACCAGTTTGCTCCACCGCATGCTTCAAAAATTGAGCTTTGCTATCCCGATTCAGTGCTTCTGATGGGCAGTAATTTCAGCGAAACAGACAGTATCTGGTGGACGTCACCCAATGGCGGTATTACGCCTACCGACGCTGACAGTGCCATTTATGCCCATTCGGTTTCCGGATTTCGCTTTTTTTACATTCAAAATGAATTTGGTTGCAGCAGATTCAACAGAATCAGGGTGGATGTTTTTTACCCCATCGACAGCGTTCAGGCCGAGATAGTGTTTCCTAACCACGATGAACCGACTGACACCATCTTTATCTGCGAGAATTCAAGTTTTCAGGCTTTGCTCACACCTACCGACTCTGCCGGACTTGGCGTTTCATTACTGGACAACAATGCCGATCTAACGTGGTCTATTTCACCATCAAGCGGCAGCATCAGTCAGGGTAGTAATCATCTATCAGCCATGGTCTCAGCCAGCCAATCGGGGTTCTACAATATCAGCGTGCTGGTTGAAGGCAAATGCGATAGTATTGATGCCTTTATTGAACGAACTGTGTACATTCAATTGTTACCCAATCCTGTAGCCAGCACATCCATCAGCGGCCCAAACAACATCTGTCCGGGTGATTCTGTCATACTCGTTGCCACAAGCAACGTAAACTTCAACTGGGGAGGCCCCAATCACATTCAACTCAGCACCGACAGTATTCTGGTCTGGCAAAGTGGTAATTACTCCATTTCCGGGAGTATTACCAACGAATTTGGATGCAGTGCGAATTCCTCCACTAACTTTTCCCTGAGCTTCAGGCCAACACCCATTGTAACCATGTTGCCGCAAAGCGGAATTGTCTGCCCGGGCGATTCAGTTTTTCTGACCACTGAAGCCGGATTGAATCACGTATGGATAGGTCCGCAAGGACAAATTATTGGCACAGGGCAATCTATCTACGTAGATATTCCGGGTTTTTATCACTGTATAGTTACCGATTTCGACAACTGCACGCTTGAATCCAACTTTGTGGAGGTCAAAGAATACGCATCTCCCTATCTCGTTATGCTTCCCGGAAACGACCTGTGCATAACAGGTGCCGTGGAGATTATGGCTATTACCGACCCATCGGCCTCTGTGTGGTGGGACGCTCCAATAAACAGCACTAACCAAAGCATTACTGTTTCTACTCCCGGTGTTTATACGGCTACGGTAACACTTTGCGGGATTTCTACAATACAAAGCATAACCGTTGTTGAAACCTCGGTAAATGCGGTAATCACCATTAACGACCCACCAACTGTATGCGATGGCAGTTCGGTTTTGCTCATGGGGAACACTGGTATGAACGCTTATTTGTGGTCACCCGGGGGTGAAACAACGCCTAATCTTGTGGTAACCGAACCAGGAATCTATACCCTATACACCTATGATGAGCAAGGCTGCGAAGGTGTTTCTCAACCGGTAGAAATAACCGGAGAGCCCATTGTGAATCTCATCTTCCCTCCCAGCTTATTTCTCTGCCCGGACGACTCAGTGCATCTTAGTGTGCAAGGAAATTTTGAAAGCTACAACTGGATACCTACCGGTGAAAGCACCGAAAGTATATGGGTAACAGAAACAGGTAGCTATCAGGTGGAAGTTGTGGATGAAAACGGGTGCACGGGCATATCGGATGCTCTGGTCATTGAGCCGGGCGAAAACCCTGATGTGCCAGACCTGGACGACATCCTGCATTGTCAGGGCGATGATCTCATTATTGAACTGCAAGGCGAGGGGAGCGCTTTTTGGCTTTCAGAAGGGGAGCCTGTTGAAGCAAATCCATTGGTTTTAGAAGCCCTCGAGGCGGATACATTGTTGCATTTCTTCATCATGGCCGAAACGGGCTGCACAAGCGAGATAGGAAGTTTGTGGGTGGAAG
>SKUL01000117.1 GCA_007129985.1 Flavobacteriales bacterium | reverse complement strand
CGTCACATCCTGGGGCTGGAGAAGGTCCCAAGGGTTGGGCTGTTCGCCCATTAAAGTGGCACGCGAGCTGGGTTCAGAACGTCGTGAGACAGTTCGGTCTCTATCTGTTGTGGGCGTTAGAAATTTGAGAGAACCTGACTCTAGTACGAGAGGACCGAGTTGGACGAACCTCTGGTGTATCTGTTGTGGCGCCAGCTGCATCGCAGAGTAGCTAAGTTCGGATGAGATAAGCGCTGAAAGCATCTAAGCGCGAAACTCACCTCAAGATGAGATTTCTTTTAAGGGTCGTCATAGACGATGACGTTGATAGGTTGCAGGTGTAAAGGCAGTAATGTCAAAGCCGAGCAATACTAATTACCCGTAAGCTTTGAGAAACGTTGGAATTTCAAAATAGCGAGGTTTAGCTTAAACAATTTGTCAATCTTATTGGCACCCGCATATACGGGTCACGATTTTTGGTGACTATTGCGGTGGGGTCCACCTCTTCCCATTCCGAACAGAGTAGTTAAGCCCACCAGCGCAGATGGTACTGGAGTTACATCCGGGAGAGTATGTCGTCGCCTCTTTTAAAAAACCCCAATCGATTCATTTCGGTTGGGGTTTTTTCGTTCCCATGGCTTTACGAATTCATTTTTTTGCTCCTATTTTGAGCATTGGGTCGGGAGAGTCCCGCAGTTCTGCGGTATCTCTTCGCTTGTGGGATAGTTTTCGACTTTGTCTCGCCTATCCCTGAGCCCAGATGTCCCCGCAATGCTGCGGGATCTCTTCGTGCAAGTGAATCGCCTGCGACCTTCGGTCTTGTCCATTCACGCACTCAGATGATATGTCGCGCAGCATAGTTTTCACCAGATTTTCATGGAGAATTTAGAAGCAGTTAAGCAGCGAAAGCCCTTTGTCTCTTGTTGTTTCTGAAGCTTGTTCTTCAACCAGATGATCGCAAGCGTTCTCTTACCTCACGAACCCGCCGTTTGGCAACCTCAAGTTCAACTGACCCGGGCAGCTGTAACTTATCATCACGACTGATTCCTGCCACATGCTTGAGGTTTACGAGGTAACTTTTGTGCACACGAACAAAATCTTTATCGCTGAGTAGTTCGTCATACTCTTTCAGTGTTTTTGAGACGGTAATTTTCTGGCTGTTCTTAAGATGAAAATGGGTGTAGTTACTATCGCCCTGGCACCAAATGATATCATCGATATCCATAGAAACATCTCCATTTCGAGATGGCACTACAACCCTGAATTCGGTGCCGTTTTTGCTGAGGTTGTGCATCAGGTTATCAATCTGCACCTTTAGATAGCTCGTATCCCTGCGACTTTTGAATCGCGCTACGGCGGATACGAGCTCATCTCCTTTTACAGGTTTCAGCAGGTAATCAAGGGCGCTGTATCTGAGTGCCTGAATAGCGTATTCATTGTAGGATGTAACAAACACCACACTAAAATCGGGCTGCTCAAACTGATTGAGCAAATCAAAGCCCGTTGCTTCAGGCATCTGTATGTCTAAAAACACCAAATCCGGTTTGTACATTTTGATAAGCGCCAAACCCTCCAGTGCATTCTCGGCACAACCGGCCACGTCAACATCCTCACAAAGCTCGCTCAATTTATCGCGCAACTGATGGTGAATGAATAAATCATCGTCAATGATAATCGCCCTGATTTTACCCTTATTCATTGCTTGTTCTTTTTTGTACCAGCTCCAGTTCCAAACGTATGAAGTCTGCAACTTGTTGGGCCTTGGACACCCACTCAGTGGAGGGACTGTTCACATCAAGGTATTCAAACCACTGAAGCTCATTTTCAATATCATCTATTCCGAAGTCCAGCAACTGAGGCTTCATCAGGTGAATGACACTCTTGGTCGTTGCAGCATCATTTTCAGTTATCGCGGTTTTCAGTTTGGCTAGCCTTTGCGGCACAGTTGCATGAACAGGGTTGTTTTGGCATCAACTCGACTTTCGCTTATGCTGCTTTCAACATCGGTTTCTGATTGGATTGGGTAATCCGGATTCTCATCTACCGTTGCATTTCCATTCGTTTTGTCAATCCACTCTACTAGAGGCTTGAGCAGATCTTCGTCGCGGAAAGGCTTTGCAATGTATCCGTTCATACCGGCGTCATAACAGCGTTGAATATCGGTGCGGATTACAGAAGCTGTAAATGCCACAATATGCACATTTTGAATACGCTCAATAGAATGACTGCGAATAGCTTTTGTTGCATCATATCCATCCATGCCAGGCATTTGCACATCCATAAGCACCACATCGTAGTCTGCTTTTACCAACATGTCAATCACCTGCTGGCCTGATTCTGCCATGGCGATGTGGATTTTGGGCATGTATTTTAGCAGGGTGTCTTTCGCTACAAGCCGATTGTAATCATTGTCGTCTGCCAATAGAACCCGAAGCGGATAGTTCTTGTGTTCGTTGCTGATGATGAATGTACTTTCTTTTGAATAGGCTTCAAATGCTTCCCTTGTGCTGAGAGCACATGTTATTGAAAAGCTGAAAATGGCGCCTTCTCCCGGTGCGCTTTCAACCTGAAGCTTGCCTCCCAGTATTTCTACCAATGAGCGCGCAATGGTGAGTCCGAGGCCCGTGCCGCTGTAACGCCTGTTGTCTTGCGCATGACCTTGTCCAAAACTCTCGAAAATGCGTGCCTGATCTTCCGCAGCAATACCGGGTCCGGTGTCTTTTACAGCAAATGTGAGCATGGTACGGGCACCATTGGCCGGAGACGAATGAACGACAAGCGAAACCCCGCCGGTGTCGGTAAACTTGATGGCATTGCCCAGAAGGTTGTACAGTACCTGCACGATGCGAGCCATATCGGTATGCACATAGTCGGGTAAAGACTCGTTAAGCTGCAAATCAAAACGAAGTCCTTTCTCGGCAGCGCGTTGGGCGAATGTGATACCGAGCAGATTGAGCTCATCCTTTAATGGTGTAGGATAGAATCGGGCTTCCATTTTACCGGCTTCGAGCTTGCTGAGGTCAAGTATATCGTTGACTACAACCAGCAGGTTATTGGCAGCGTGATCTACGGCATCAAGATAAAGTCGGCTTTGGGGGTCATGATCGCGATCTTTGAGCAGGCGGGTCATTCCGATGATGGCATTCATGGGGGTTCTAATCTCGTGGCTCATATTGGCCAGAAATTGCTTCCGGAAGGCCTCGCTGCGCTCGGCCCGCTCCCGGGCTGCGTCAATTTCGGTGTTTTTAGCCTCAAGTTCATCGGCCACGCGTTGCTTGAAGCGGTAGCGGCGGTAAAGTCCAAAAGCGAGTATGAGCACCAAGGCACCAATGACGAAGCCGATGTTCTTTAGGGTTCGCTGGTGTTGGAGTGCAGCGGCTGCTACGGCATCGAGTTGCGCCTGTTCCGCGCGTGATTCGGCTTCCCGTTTATTGAATTCGTACATGAGTTCGGCACGTTCGGTTTGCCTGGCATTTTCTCGATTGAGGAGGCTGTCATTGTACTGCCTCGCAATACCTTGGTAGTGATAAGCTCGCTCAAAATTCTTTTTCGCGAAGTAAGCTTTATGAAGCCGTTCTCCAGCGACGGCCAATAAGTCCCACCTGCCTGTGCGTTCAGCTTCGGCCATAACCAGGTTGCCATAGAAAATGGCGCTGTCAGGGATGTTCAAATCATTAAATATGAGCGCCTTAACATCAGCTATCCGCGCTTTTTCTTCAAAGTTGTCAGTGGTCCCAGCCAGTTGGGCAGCTTGCTGAATGGTGCTGAGGGCTTTTTCCAAGTTATCAGTAGCTTGCAAAAAGACGGCATAGTTTGAAAGCCACATGAACCCCTTATTTTGCTTGTACTTTTCAAGCGTTGGAATCACGGCAACGCATTTTTCATAGTAATAGGCTGCTGAATCAAATTGCTGCAACCCATTCCAGCCCACAGCCAGCCCATTGTATGCGCTACCGATCTCGTCATACGCCTGATGCTGTAAGGCAAGGGCCAAGCGCTTGCGGCCTAACTCAATCAATTTTTCGAACTGATCCATCTCCACGTACACCGTACCCAGCATGCGCAAGCCATAAAGAAGGCCATCTACGTTGTTAACTTCCTCCAGTATATCAATGGCCTCCAAAAAGTAGGGGATGGATGAACCGATAAGCCCGCCACGAAAGCTGATGTAGCCCATGG
>SKUL01000184.1 GCA_007129985.1 Flavobacteriales bacterium | reverse complement strand
TTGTTTTCGCGAAGTACAAAGTCAAAAATCTTTTGGGTGGGTTTGCGCATACCCACGCGTGAAGAGAAGTACACCTTCTCGAAAATCCCCTCCAGCAACCCCGGGCCAAAAGTGTCTTGCATGTATCGTTGAAAAGCTTTGATGTGAATGGAGTTAGTATTGCTCAGCAAGAACAGACGATAGCCTTTCTTTTTCAGCATTTTCAGAAGTACAACACGGTCTTCGGGTAAAGAACCCAGAATGCTGTTCCAGGCTTGGTCAATTTGCTCGTCACTTATTCCCTCAGGCAAATACTTCCTTACTTCTTTTCGGAACTGTGAAGGTGAGATCTCGCCCCGCTCAAACTGGCTTATGAATTTAGCCTGAGATGCCTGCGTGAATACTTTTTCGAATCCCGCTGCACCAAGCTTTTCAAAGGCTTCAACGGGTTTGTGGTAATCAACATCCAGCAGAACACCCCCGAGGTCGAAAATGATGTTTTTGATTTGGGTTGGCATAGTGGTATGCAGAAAAAAAAACTGCGACCAGCTTTCCGGTCGCAGTTGAATTTTGGGATTCAGGTTGTTATATCTCGAGGTGTTGCTTCACCAAAGGGGTAACATCTTCGCCCCCCTTATACAGTACGGTCCCTGAACTCGTATCCAGAATGTAGAGAAAGCCATGGTCTTTGCCCACCTGCTCAATGGCTTTGGTAAGGCGCGTAATCATAGGCTCCAGCAATTCATTTTCTTTTTGTTGGATTTCGTTCTGGGCGTTTTGCTGAAACTCATTGATGCGTTGCTCAAGTTCCATGATGCTGCGCGCTTCACTCTCGCGAATGGTAGCGCTCATTTCACCCTGATCATTTTGATAGGTCTGCACCTTTTGTTGGTACTCACTGGTCATGGCTTTGAGTCGCTTTTCCAGTGTTTGGGCCAGGTTTTGAATCTTTTTCTCGGCGTCGGCTCGCTCAGGAAGCAGCATTAGCAACTCCTGAATGTTGGTGTGACCAAGTTTTTGACCCTGTGCCTGAATGCCGGTGATGCTTCCACAAAGCACTACGGCTACAAATAATAATCGTTTCATGGTTTTTGTCTTCAGATTGTTCGTTAGGAAACTTATCGTATGATTGATTAGGATAAAACTGTGCCAAACTTTTTAACGAGGTCGTCCTCCACCCGGAGCACCGCCCCCAGGCATACCTCCAGGCGCTCCACCGGGTCTTCCGCCGGGAGCCGCACCGGGTCTTCCACCGCCGGCTCCACCCGGCCTTCCACCCGGAGATCCCATTTGATCACGTCCACCGCCCGGTGCTTGCTGCATGCTGTCTTTGCCGTCGTCGCGGTCATCATCGTCGCCATCGCCTCCGGCCGAACGCCCTTCTCCGGGCCGGATACCCATGCGGCGTAAAATACGGTCGCTCAAATCGAACTTATTGTTAAGATAGAGCACATTGCTGTTCACGCCTTTGTCAAACACCACCATATAACCGCTTCGGTCTGCCACTTCGGCAATGGCTTCGTAGATGTTGTCCTGAATGGGTTGGATGAGCTCCTGACGCCGCTTGAACAAATCGCCGTTTACACCAAAACGCTTGCGCTGCAACTCTCGCACCTCAGACGATTTGGTTGCTATTTCCTCTTCGCGCTCTTTAATCATGTCGTCAGTGAGGAGGATTCGCTCTGCAACAAGTGCCTTTTTGAGCTTGTCAATCGTTTCATGTCGTTGCTCAATTTCGAGCTGCCACTGTGCCGAGAGCTGATCAAGGTCTTTTTGCGCTTCGTGGTATTCCGGCACACTCTCCAGAATGTACTTGGTGTCCACCACAGCGTACTTCTGCGCAGCGAGCCCTGCGCTGATGAACAGCAAAGTAACGAGTAGAAAAGCCTTATTCATGGGTGAGAAGTTGGCGCGAAGCCGCGAAATTAACCATATTTTGTTACAGTTCCCCAAGATCCATGCCAATGGTAAAGTGAAACTGCCCCTGTGGACGAAGACGTCCGTTAGGATTAAACTGTTCGGTACCAAACCCTGAGTGTGTGGGGTCAAAACGATCAAAGCCCCAGCCGTAGTCTATACCCATCAAGCCAAACATCGGCAGAAAGATTCGCAAACCAAAGCCTGCTGAACGCTTGAGGCGCAGTGGGTCAAAATCGCGGAAATTTAACCATGAGTTACCGGCTTCCGCAAAACCCAGTGCGTAAATGGTTGCACTAGGGTTAAGTGATATCGGGTAACGGAGTTCCAGCGTGTACTTGGCGATCACGTTGTCTCCCTCAATGGCCGACATGCTCAGGTCTGGATAACCCCTCAGGGCAATAATCTCACGCCCATCCAACTGGAATCCGGAAAGGGCGCTACCTCCAAGGTAGAAGCGCTCAAAAGGCGATGGCCCTATAGCCGAGTTATAATAACCCAGGTAACCCCAACCTGCTTTGGTGCGCAGCACAAGCTTCGGTGCGAGCTCCGTGAACCATTCTGTTGTAAATTTCCACTTGTGGTACTCCACAAACTGGTAACGTTCTGAAGCAGGAACTGTTGCATAGTCTTTGTCACTGAAAAGACTGAATGGTGGAGTAATACGAAGGGTTAACGCAACGTTTGAGCCGTAACGCGGATAGAGAGGGTTATCAATAGAGTTTCGCGAAATAGCCATCAGGAAGTTGATGTTGTTTGCGTTGCCCTCAGAGAACACAAACACATTCCGGAAATTGTCCAGCGTGTAGTACTGGTAATTGATGGACGTGAACATCTGGAAAAAGTCGTCTGGCCAAGGCAGCCTGCGACCAACTCCCACGCTACCTCCCGTGATAAAGAGGGCCTGGCGTACTCCGCCGCCTGCATCTTGACGTCGTGAAACACCGTTGGTTTGCACCGAGTGTTGCACTGACACGGTAAGCGAGGTTGGCCGTTTTCCCCCAAGCCACGGTTCGGTAAACGAAGCGTTGTAGGCCTGAAAGAACACCCCGTTGGTTTGTACCCTCACGCTCATGCGCTGTCCATCTCCCGAAGGAAGGGGTTTCCACTGTTTAAAGTTGAAGAAGTTGCGCATGGAGAAGTTGGTGAACGACACCCCGAGCGTACCTACAATCATTCCGGCTCCCCAACCACCGGACAGCTCAATCTGGTCGCTTGGCTTTTCCACCACACCATATTCCAGATCTACGGTTCCTTCGCGGTCGTTTTGAACAGGGTTTATGTCAAATTGCTCCGGGTCGAAATAGCCTAACTGAGCCAATTCGCGCTGAGTTCGGATAATTTCTGAACGACTGAAAAGCTCTCCGGGTCGGGTTCGGATTTCTCGCCGAACCACGTGCTCATTGGTTTTGGTGTTTCCGGTAATTGTAACGTTGTTAATGCGGTATTGCCGACCTTCGTAAATCCGGATTTCAAGATCAATGGAGTCGTTCTCAACCAAAACTTCTACCACTTGAGGGGTAAAAGCGAGGTAGCCATCGTCGAGGTATAGCGAGCTGATATCGCCGCCGTTGGGATTCATATACAGTTGAGACTCGAGCTTAGACTGGTCGTACACTTCACCAGAAGTAATATCCAGAATGCGATTGAGCTCAGCCGCGCTGTACTTGGTGTTACCCACCCAATTGATATCCCTGAAGTAGAACTGGTTTCCCTCGTCAATAACGATATGTATGCCAATGTGGCGGTCGTCTATGTTGTAAACAGAGTCACTGACTATTCGCGCATCACGATAGCCCTTGGTGTTGTACAGAGCTATAATGGCATTTTTATCCTTCCTGTAAGAGCTTCGGATAAATTTGGAGGCACTGAATATCCGGGTAATACCCTTCATTTTGGTGTCCTTCATTGCCTTGCGCAACTTGTTCTCCTTAAATGCAGTAACGCCGTCGAAGGTGATTTCGCGAATCTTGATTTTCTTCCCTTTGTCAACGTTGATGATCATCATTACGCTATTGGGAATCAACGTATCCACCTTCTCAATAATCTCTACTTTGGTTCGTAGAAAGCCTTTGTCTATGAAAAAGTTTCTGCAGGTGTTAACGATGTTGGTTTTGATGTTTTCATTCACTACGGTACCGCGAACCAACTTGATTTTTTCTCGAAGGTCATCAGCCTGGCTTTTGTTCACGCCTTCAAAACGGAAGCGAGATAAGCGCTTACGTTCCGTAACCTCAATGTTGAGGAACGCAACATCGCCCTGCACTTCTGC
>SKUL01000073.1 GCA_007129985.1 Flavobacteriales bacterium | reverse complement strand
TGGCGCTTCCTGTGTGCAAGGCCAAAACGCCATTTTCACGGTTGTAGAGCAAACTCCTGATTACCACGTTGAAATCAAAATCACCATTGGGGTGAATTACACCAAAGGTACCGGAATAAAGTCCCCGGCGACGAACCTCAAGGTCTTCAATCAACTCCATGGCCCTGATTTTCGGCGCGCCCGTCATGCTACCCATGGGAAAGGAGGCGCGCAAGGCATCCCATCCGGTACGGTCTTCGGCCAACTCGGCCCGAATGGTAGAAATCATCTGGTGTACCGTTTTGAAGGTGTGGATTCCGCAGAGTTCATCCACTACCACCGATTGCGGTGCGGCTACACGCGAAAGATCATTCCGAACCAAGTCGGTAATCATAATGTTCTCAGCGCGTTCTTTGGGGTCATTGCGAAGTTGTTCTTTGAGTTGTTCATCTTCAAGCCCAGTTCCCCTACGAATGGTTCCTTTAATAGGCTGCGAAATCAGTTCCCTTCCCGTTTTCTTCAGATAACGCTCCGGACTGCCACACATTAATGCATGACTTGGGTCGTGATAATACACCGAAAAAGGAGCGTGCGTGGCACTATTCACCCGCTCATAAAGCTCAAAAGTATCTAATCCAGGGACGGAGGCCTCAAGCGGAAAAGTATAATTCAATTCGTACACATCACCTTGCTGAATGTGCTCTTTTACACGATTCACCGCATGGAGGTATTGCGAACGGCTTAGCGCAGACTCAAGAACTGGAATGGGTCTGTTAGCAATCTCATTGTTCAGGACATCTTCTATTAATTCAAAAAAATCATCCGGGTTTTGTTCCGGCAACAGGTACAGTGTGGTTTCCACTCCATTCCACTCCACCAACCATTGGGGCCTGAAAAAACGAAGCAACGGCCAGTGTTGATGGTCGGGATTGGTAGAATGAAGATTTTCGAGACTATCCTTTACTTCGTATGCAAGATATCCAAAAAGCCAGTCATTGTGTTTTCGATGAAACTTGTCCAGGGCAGCAATAGGGTTATGATTTTCTCCGTGGCAAATAATCAGCTCATCCAGGCAACCAAGCGCCACAATATTGCGGCCTGTCGAATTGTTCGACCTCAATAAGGCAACTTGAGGAAAGTTCTCCGTTAATCTTGTGAGGACTGATTCTGCCACTTCAATGGCTAAAGTTCGGCGCATGATGCAAAGTTAAGCCGACTGTGAATAAAAAGCCCCGGAATTTCATTGGGCAGTTTCGGGCAGAATTCGTACCTTTGAATATTAACCAAGCAGGCAACATGAAGAAACTTTATTTTCTGGTATTTTTCTCGCTGATTTTCTGCACACAAAGTGCTTTTTCTCAGGCGCGAATCGTATTTCAAAATGATCCGTACATCGTCATCAATGACAATGCGTATTTGGTTATTGGCAACAGCAATGCCAATGCAATTACAAATCCTGCTCAGGGCAACATCGTTTCTGAAGATGAGTTCAACTACGTAAAATGGAACATTGCCAATCAAACAGGGACGTACGTTGTACCCTTCACCACTGCCAACAATGACAAGATTCCGGTAACTGCCGACATCACCAGCGCCGGAAGCGGAGGAACGGCTCAGCACTTTCTTTTCTCTACTTACGGGGGCCTGGGTGCCGCTAATTGGGACAGTTTCACCAACCGGCCTACACCGGTAAACCACACGGTAGATATTGCCACCGGACTTGTGAATAATTCTCCTTACGTGATTGACCGCTACTACATTCTCGATGGTATGGGTTACACCAGTCGCCCGTCGGCAACATTGAGCATAGGTTACGCAGATGAAGAGCATACAGCTATCGGGAATACGATTGTTGAAGCTCTTCTTGGTGGTCAGCGTTATAACTCCGACGATGATGTTTGGGGCGATTATTTGCCCGAGGGAACTGCTAACACCAGCACCAACGTAGTGACTGGAATCCCGGCCCCTGCGGCCGACTTTTACCGCGCCTGGACACTGGTAAGTCGTGAAATGCCTCTTCCTGTTGAATTGCTTTCATTCGATGCAGTTTGTGACAACGGCGTAATGAGGATTCATTGGGCCACCGCAACCGAATACAACAATGACTTTTTCATGCTGGAGCGCTCCAGAGACGGACTGAACTGGGAATGGGTAAAAGATGTAGAAGGAGCCGGAAACAGTAGTGTGCGCCTGGACTATGAAGTGAGTGACCACAGCGCCTTCGAAGGGGACACCTACTACAGGCTTACTCAGTTTGACTACAACGGAACCTACAAGGTTTACGGTCCTGTATCAGGAAACTGCAGTGACTTTGAACTCGACATTGTTACTGTTCTGAACAACTTTAACTCGCAGGAACTTACTTTGCGTGTTTCTTCATCTATCAACGAAGATTTCGACCTTTATGTGCTGAGCATGAATGGACAGGTGATGATGGGCCAGCAACGTGTTCCCATTCGTTCAGGAATGAACGATGTGCTCATCAACAGAAACCGTTTGGCAATGGGCGTGTACATTATTCAGCTTGTTAACGATAATCATCTTCTTACCCGTAAGGTAGCTCTCAATTGATTTTTCATGGTTTTAGTTTAAAAAGGAAAGGCCGCTTTACAGCGGCCTTTGTTTTTTGTCATGAAGATTGCGACTTCTACAATCCAATAATACCCTTCAGACCTTCTACCCAGTAATCTTCAGCATTTAAGCTGGGCACCATATGCAACTCTTTGCCTCCATGCTCCTCAAAAATTTCGAGGTATTCATCTTCTATCTCGATAATGGTTTCGAGGCAATCGGCAACAAACGCGGGTGAGAATACGAGAATGCGTTTCGCGCCATTCTTGGCGAGCTCTTCCACTACACTATCCGAAAAAGGCCGAATCCATTTCTTGTCCAATCGAGATTGAAAGGCCGTGGTCACCTTGTCTTCAGGAAGACTGAGCGCCTCCACCAATCGTCGCGTGGTATCGAAACAGGTTGCTTTATAACACAACTTATTCTCGTCAGTGATGCGATTTTCACAATCCTTGTCGCGGCAAAGCCCCTCGTCGTAAACCTTGTCTACCTGACGCTCCGGTAAACCGTGGTAGGAGAACAGAAAGTGGTCGTATGAGTTGAGGTCAAACTTTTGGGCGTTCTTCACAAACGACTGGATGTAGGCATCGTGGTGGTAAAATTGTCCTATGATTTCAACTTCAGGAATCACGTACCACTTTTTCATGATGCGGAACAACTCCTCTACCGTGCTTCCTGTGGTAGCCGAAGCATAATGCGGGTAAAGCGGAACCACAATGATTTTATCGTAGCGCTGCTTGTACATTTCGGCCAACACATCGGGCATGGATGGATTACCATAGCGCATGGCAAAGTGAAAACGAATCTTATCCTCCGGATAGCCCGCCTGCATCTTCCTAAGCAGCTCGTAACCATGGGTGAGCAGCGGAGACTCCCCGTTGGAGCGCTCCCAAAGTTCACGATATACCTTGGCGGATTTCGGTGCCCGAAAAGGAACAATAATCCCATTAACAAGCAAAAAACGAGGCAACCATGGTATATCAATCACCCGCGGGTCATTGAGGAACTGCGTGAGATAACGCCTTACATCGGATACCTTGGGAGAATCGGGCGTTCCGAGATTGATGAGTAAAACGCCGGTTGTGTGTGGAGGTTTTTTGGCCAACTTCTTAAGTCTTACAGGTGAATGGGTCGGTTGTCCGTTGCCATCAGAGCCGCTTCTTTCATCCCTTCGGTGTAGGTGGGGTGTGCGTGGCTCATGCGCGAAATATCCTCGGCAGTGGCACGATACTCCATGGCGACAACGGCCTCGGCAATGATATCCGCAGCGCGCGGACCAATCATGTGCACCCCGAGCACCTCATCGGTGGCTTCGTCGGCCAGTATTTTGAAAAATCCGTCTGTATCCATGCTTGCTCTTGCGCGGCCGAGGGCCTTTACCGGAAACTTTCCGACCTTGTACTTAACACCTGCTTCTTTTAATTGTTCCTCGGTTTGACCCACACCCGCCACCTCGGGCCAGGTGTACACCACGTTGGGAATGAGGTTGTAATCAATATGCGGTTTCTGACCGGCAATGACCTCGGCAACAAAAATGCCTTCCTCCTCTGCTTTGTGGGCCAACATCGCCCCGCGAACCACGTCGCCAATAGCAAATACGTTCTTCACATTGGTGCGGAG
>SKUL01000357.1 GCA_007129985.1 Flavobacteriales bacterium | reverse complement strand
TCAACGAGTGGAAATTCAAGCACCCTAAGCCCAATGATTTTCTGCGCATTGCCGAGAAAGAATCAAACATGGTGCTCGATTGGTACCACAACTACTTTGTGAATACCACGGAGGTGATTGACTATGCCATTCGCTCGCTCGAACAGCGCGACAACCAAACGGTGATTACCCTCGAAAGACTGGAGCGCATGCCCATGCCAATAGAGCTTGTCGTCAGAAAAAAGAACGGTAAAGACGAGTTGCATTACATCCCCATGGAAATCATGTGCGGGCGCAAAAAGCACGGCAAAAGCGACTTGAAAGTTATCGACCATGAGCCATGGCGGTGGACCAATCCCACATACACCGTAACCCTGCCATATCCTGCAAGCGATATTCGCATGGTGGAAATTGACCCCAGCTACCGCATGGCCGATGTGGACCGCTCCAACAACCTCTTGCTTATTCCTGAGGGAGTTCAGATGCTGATTCAGCCAGTGACGCCCAACAGATAGAACCTTTCCGCTTCTTGAGCGAAGCATGCCAACTACAGGTCGAAAGGATGCCCTTTTAGCCCGTTTGAACACTTTCTCAGCGTACCTTTGCAGAACCAAACCTGCGTGCAATGTTTTCTTTACGTATCGCTTCTCTCTTTTTGCTTATCCTGATTGCCGGATGCCAGTCTGCCGATAATTCAACCCAACCTGATACCCCGGAGCCACATACTACGGTGTTTGTGGATGACCCGCATAGCTTTTCGCGTCCCGACCGCGTGGTTACAACCCACCTCGACCTCGATATGTTTGTTGATTTCGACGAGCAAATTATCACCGGAGCTGCGAGTTACAAAATTGCACGCGCAGCCGGAGCCGATGATTTGGTTCTTGATATTGACAGCCTCGAAATTTTGAAAGTGGTGCTCGACGACCAACCCACCGGAGTGATTTACAGCGTTGGGAGCGGCAATGAATTTGGTCAGAAACTCACCATTCAGCTCAACAAAAACACGCGAAAAGTCACCATTCATTACAAAACCTCACCGCAAGCAACCGCTCTGCAGTGGCTACAGCCGGAACAAACCCTGGGCGGCATTTATCCTTTTCTCTTTACACAGAGTCAGGCCATTCTCGCCCGAAGCTGGATACCCTGTCAGGACAGTCCCGGGGTTCGCTTAACATACACGGCCAATGTGCAGGTTCCTGAAGGAATGATGGCCGTGATGAGCGCTTCCAATCCCCAAAAAACCAATTCGTCGGGATTGTATGAGTTTACCATGGAGCAGGCCATTCCGCCTTACCTGATTTCGATGGCGGTAGGGCAACTTGCTTTTGAGGCTGTTGACGAGCGCGTCGGTGTGTATGCAGAGCCTGCCATGCTCGAAGCTGCCGTGTACGAATTTGCCGATACGCCACGTATGCTCGAAAGCGCCGAAGGTCTTTACGGCAAGTATCCATGGGAGCGCTACGACATCATCGTGCTGCCGCCGAGTTTTCCTTTTGGCGGTATGGAAAATCCGAGACTCACCTTCAGCACGCCAACCATTATTGCCGGCGACAGATCACTTACCTCACTCATAGCCCATGAGTTGGCACATTCCTGGAGCGGAAACCTCGTGACCAATGCCACGTGGAATGATTTCTGGCTCAATGAGGGCTTTACGGTGTACATCGAAAAGCGCATTATGGAAGACCTCTACGGCGCCGACTACTCAGAAATGATTAACCTGCTGGATTTTCAGGACTTGCTCGAAACGGTTGAAAAACTCGGCAATAAAAGTCCACTTACCCGCCTGAAATTAGATTTGGACGGCGAAGACCCTGATGAAGGTATGACTGACATCGCCTACGAAAAGGGCTACAACTTTTTGCGCGTGATTGAAGAGGCGGTGGGTCGTGAGCGGTTCGACCAATTTTTGAAATCGTATTTCAGTGAGTTTGCTTTCAAATCTATTACCACAGAAATGTTCCTGGATTACCTGCGTGCGGAGTTACTCACTTCGGGTGACGAAGGCATCGGCGTGGACGAATGGGTGTATGGAACCGGACTTCCTGACAATATCGTGGTGCCGGTTTCAGACCGTTTTACCAACATCGAAGGTCTGCTGGAAGAGTGGTACAAACGCAAAATTACTGTGCAGGAACTGCCTTCCGACCGCTGGACGACCCACGAATGGTTGCATTTTATCCGAAATCTACCCGCCAACATTGAGGTGGAGCGTTTGGAAGAATTAGATGCCCACCTATACCTGACACAAGCCCGCAACGCTGAAATCAAATCTGCGTGGATGGAGGTTGCCGTAAAGCGAGGCTACCGCGATGTGCTGGAGGAACTGGAAGATTTTCTGCGCGTGGTGGGCCGCCGCAAGTTCCTGAGTCCGCTGTATGAGGCCCTGTACAATTCTGACTGGGGCAGAGATGAGGCTCTGCGAATTTACGCTCGTGCGAGGCGCGGTTACCATGCCGTTACAGTACGCACGCTGGACGAGATGATGCAGTTTGACCCCGAGAAGTACAAAGGAGCAATCTCGCTCTAAAAGCTCGTAGTGCTCGAACCAAGGCTTTCGCGAACCCTATCAACGGCGTTGGCATAGATGCCGAGCAGAATTTCGCGGTCGGTATCGTCGGGTTGTTCAAGTTGTGAGAGTTGGTGCTGGATGTAAGCTTCAAAACGCTCACGGTCTTCAGATGTGTAGCAATCGCGGTTGGTATCTGAAGCGTGCAGCATGTCATGTGCTACGTAGTTGTTGGGCCAAAGCTTGTAACCGCGGTTAATCTGGCGGTCAATGATTTCGGCCAGCATCCTGATTTTTTCGTTTTTGTTGCGCTCCTCCCTCAGGGTCTCTATGGCATCGTCGAATGCGGCACCTACCTGCAAATGAATGTGTCCCTTGCGGCCTAGTACACCGGTTATCATACTTTGCAAATCCTCGTTTTTGCCCTTGGTGTAGCTTCCTTCGTTGCGCACCGTTTTCAATTCGCGCGCTTTCAGAAAATCGCAGGGGTCAAATTCGTAGGAAATGGTCATGGGCAATAGGCGCAGCGAGTGAAAGCAATCTGCATAGGCGCCCTCAAAACCAATGGTGAGCATTTTGAGCAACCCGGGCTGGGTGCGGTCAATGCCGTCCTTGCTGCGACCTTCGCGCTGAGCGAGCCAAACGGATGTGTTTTCGGCAATGCGGCTGTGGATGTACGCCGAAAGTTTGTGCGAATTGTTGTACATCTCCTTCTGCGGAACGTTTCGCTTTACGATAAAGTTCTTGTTGAGTTTGCTCAAATCCTCTGCCAAGGCAAACGAGAGCAGGTTGCTGCCGATGGCCGTCTCCGTACTCGGAATTCCTTCATCTATCAGGCTGATATTGAGAATAGCAGAATCAAGAATAATGTCGCGATGATTGCTGATAAACAGATGCCCGCTGTTGGGGTCAATATTTTCGAAACCGCTGTAGCTCAATCCTTCCGAAGAGCGTTTCAACACCGCTTTAACCGCCGTTCTGGAAATGTTTTTCTGAAAGTCGAACACATTGCGGCAGGCACGCATCATGCGATAAATCTGCTCGCGCGGCGTTTCGGGATACACAAACTCCACCAGCTTCTCAAAACTCTTGTTTTGCAGCACGCGCTCAATAGCCGCCGGAACTTCGTCGTCGTGAAAGGGGCGGATATCGCTAAAATCCAAATCCTGTGCTTGCATGGTTTCGTGCAGTGGAGTTACCGACAAAAAAAAGAAATATAATTTGAACCCGCTGAACTTTTCAACGACCTTTACCGCCAAGCGAAAACCATGTCTTATACCCTGTTTACGGATTTGCCCCTTACGCGCCAGTTTCTGCAGGCCGTGGATGAAATGGGCTATACCGAACCCACACCGATTCAGCGCAAGGCCATTCCCGTAATTTTTTCGGGGCAGGATGTGATTGGCGTGGCCCAGACCGGAACCGGAAAAACCGCCGCGTATCTGCTGCCCTTGCTGCGTAAACTCAATTATGCACAGGGCGATGCTCCGCGCATGCTGATTTTTGTTCCCACCCGAGAGCTGGCTATTCAGGTGGATGATATGGCGCGCGAACTGGCCAAATACACCGACTTGCGCATTGCTACGGTATATGGCGGAAAAGGTAAAACCGAGCAGCGCAAGCAGATTGAAGCGGGAGTGGACCTTGTGATTGCCACGCCCGGGAGGTTTATGGACCTCTACCTTGAAGGCGCCATCGGGGTGAAAAAAGTACACACCCTGGTGTTGGATGAAGCCGACCGCCTGATGGACATGGGTTTTATGCCTCAATTGCGCTCTATTCTTGAGGTGATTCCGCGGAAGAGGCAGAACCTGCTTTTTTCGGCAACCTTCTCGAAACGCGTGGAAGAGTTGAGCGCGGAGTTTCTGGAGTTTCCTACCGAGATTCGCATTTCCACTTCCGGGAAAACCACCGAGACCATTGCGCTCTTTTATTACCGGGTGCCCAACTTCAAAACCAAGCTCATGCTGCTGGAGCAGTTGCTGGCCGACGAGGAAAGGTTTCAACGCGTACTGATTTTTACCCGCTCGCGCACCACGGCGGAAAACCTGGGCAGGTACTTGCAGCGGAGATATGGCGAAATCATAAAGATTCTTCATGCCAACAAGGGTCAGCAAAGCAGAATCAGTGCCTTTGAGGCTTTTCGCGGGGGAGCGTTGCGGATTTTGGTGGCAACCGATGTGGCCTCGCGGGGTATTGATGTGAGCGAGGTGTCGCACGTAATTAATTTTGAATTGGGATCTGACCCCGAGCATTTTATTCACCGGGTGGGACGAACCGGACGCGCTTCCCATGAGGGAATTGCGCTGAGTTTTGTGAACGATGTGGAGCTTCACTTTTTAAAGCGCATCGAAAAGGCCATCAAAAAGGAAATCGCCGAATTGACCCTTCCCGAAACCGTGGTTTTGCAACCCTATTTGCCCGACGAAGAGCAGGAAATTGCCCGCACGCTCGATTTACGCAAACAGAAGGAAGACCCCGAATACCGCGGTGCTTTTCACGAGAAAAAGCGGAAGCCATCGGGCTCCGGGCGCAGAAAACCAGGCAGGAAAAAGGGGAGTAGGCGGCGTTGAGCGGTTAACGTTTGATTTAGAATTGCAACACACTCTCAAAAAACTTTTCACTCCCAACGCTTGTTAGCACAGGCATCAAATCCACTACCTTTGTAGCACAATGGCATTTTTGAATTTTCTCAATCGCTTTTTTGCAGGTTCTTCGCAAGAACAGGAGCAGGGCCTGGCGTGGAATCAGTTCACGGACCTTTCGCAACTGGAAGACATCATTGCGTTATCGGCCACCCGGCGTGTGATGCTGTTTAAGCACAGTACGCGTTGCGGCATCAGCATTAGAGTGCTGCGTCAGTTTGAAGAAGGTTTTTCTCCCGATGATCGCACGGACCTTTATCTCATTGACTTGTTGCGTTACCGCGATGTATCAAACGCTGTTGCAGAACGCTTTAACGTAACGCACCAATCACCCCAGGTGTTGGTTATCGAAAACGGCAGTTGCTCGATGCATGCCTCGCACCATGAGATTTTGGAGATGGGGTTGGAGTAAGAAGCTCCGTTTTAGTTAGACGGCCGGGGGATTATTCCACTCGGAGAAGTTTTACAGAGGCCGGGAGGCCTCGTCAAATACGACGTAGCGGGACGCTACGCCGAACATCATTTTTTCTTTAATTGTTGAGCCCCGTCTGGCGCAAGCGTCCGCTTGTGCCATTCTGTTTTTGAACTTTTTGAAAACCATTGCATCCAATTGTCATTTCAATGAAACGATGTCAAGGTAGCCTTTTTCTCGCAAAGCGTACACAGCCAAAAGTACGAACGCCAACTGCGATTGCCATTGATATCTCCAGACTCTTCACTTCGTTCAGAGTGACATCGTGGTTCAACCGGCGCGTATTGCAAGCATTCCAGGCTTTTTGGATGCTAATGTGCTGTGGGTGTCACTCTGAGCGTTAAGCGAAGAGTCTCTGTCTTATTTTCTCGCAAAGCACGCTTTTGACGGAGTAAGGTTGTAAATTCAACGATGCCTGAATCACAAACTGCTCACCGTTTTTTCTTGTTAAAGAGCCTTTGCAAAAGCCCGTCTTTTTTCTTTTCAGACTGGCGCTCCTGCCTTTCAGTTTTACGCTGCTCGCGCTTCTCATTTGTTTGTTTTGAACGAAACAGTGTTTTAAAGGGAGATGTTTCTGAGGGCTCCTCGTAATCAGGGCAGTCGAGAATTTCTTCAAGGGCCGGAGGCAATTGAGGAAAAGGAGCGAAGGCCATGTGTTTCAAATCGGCGTTTTGTTGTATTTCACGCAGCATGATTCCCACCAACGGCAGCGCCAATGTGCTTCCTGAACCGTAATGGCCGCTGCTGAAATGCACTTCGGGCAACGAGGCTCCCACGCGCGAAACCACCACTAGTTGAGGGGTGAACGCTCCGAACCACGCATCGGCGTAATCCTGCGATGTGCCGGTTTTGGCCGCAACGGGTTCGTCAATGCCGTAGGTGGAACGCAATGAAGAGGCCGTTCCGCTGCGTACTACTTTTTGCATCATCCACTGCATCAGCAACGCGCTTTGTGCAGAGAGCACCACAGTTTTTTCGGGCTGCTCCGCTCGCTGGTACAGAACTTCACCATCCGAAGTGGTGATTTGCTCAATGCTGGTAGGTGTTACGCGGTATCCGCCGTTGGCAATGGCCGCGTATGCCACGCAGAGCTCAAGCGCGCTGCCTGAGCCGCTGCCAAGGGCAACAGAAGGACCTTCGGGTAATTCTGCCGCAAATCCCATTTGAGACCACAAAGCTTCGAGATTTTCGCGTTCCAATTCAAGTAAAAGTGAAACCGCCGGCAAATTGGCCGATTTCGCCAGAGCACCGCTCATGGAGTATCGGCCACCGGAACTGTGGTCATAGTTTCGCGGTGACCAGTTGTTGTAATCTTCAAAAACCATGGTGTCGTTAGCAAGCCAGGAGCAGGGGGTGAGGCCCGATTCAAGCCCTGCTGAAAATAATATGGGCTTAAACGCCGAAGCTAGCTGACGCCTGGCCGTTACCTGGTCGTAGGGCTGCGTTCGGAAATCAATGCCACCCACCCACGTTTTAATGGCACCGGTTTGCGGATGCATGGCCACCAATCCGGCGTGCAGCAGCGTAAGCTCGTGCAAAATGCTGTCGAGAGCGCTTACCGAATCGTTGTAATGCCCTTCCCAGCTAAAAAGTTCCCGCTGTTTGCGAAGGTCTTCGCGGGCATCCAGACCGGCCTGACTCATGCGAAGCAATGCCCTGCGCGTAAGAGATTCCCTTCGCTTTCCTTCGTAGTGTTTGCTGAGCAGGGGCTGCATTTTACCCAAATGCCTGCGGAAGGCATCAAGGGCGTGTTGTTGCATTTGATGGTTGAGCGTAGTCGTAATAGTCAACCCGTCTTTTTCGAGGTCGTAGGATTTGCCGCTTTGAGATGCCAGGTTTTTCAAAATGCTTTGCACTTCCTGCTTCACGCGAACGAGAAAATAGTTGGCCGGTCCTTCGCGACTGATATCCGCGTAATTGAGCCCCAGGGGGAGTTGAGTCAATGAATCGGTGACATGGGCTGCCAGGTATTGATACTTTTCCATCTGCCCGAGAACAACATTTCGTCGGCGAAGCGCATTTTCGGGATAAAGTCGCGGGTTGTACAGGGTGTTGGCTTTCAGCATTCCCACCAAAACAGCCGATTGCTCAATGCTCAAATCTTTCGTGTTGCAATTAAAGAAGCGAATGGATGCAGCTTCAACGCCGAATACATTTTCCCCAAAAGGAACTGTATTGAGGTAGAGCGTGATGACTTCTTCCTTGCTGTAAATATCCTCAATACGACCGGCGAGAATGGCTTCTTTTACTTTGTTCACGGGAAGACTCAGGGGACCGTGATACTTTCGGCCGTACAGGTTCTTGGCCAGTTGCTGGCTGAGGGTGCTTCCTCCTCCGGCGCGTTCGTTGCGCATCAGCAGCGATTTGAAGAAAACACGCATGAGGCTGCGGTAATCTACTCCCTTGTGTTCAAAATAGCGCGCGTCTTCGGTGGCAATAAGGGCGTGAATCAGGTGAGGGGGAAAATCATTGAACTCGATATTGGTTCGGTTTTGCGCGAAGAACTTTCCGATAAGCCGGCCGTCCTCCGAGTAAACCAGCGAGGCCGTTTCGTGTCTGATACTCCCCAGGGCTTCTTTGTTGGGCAAATCGCCAAATACACCCGTGTTTACGCCCACAATAAACAACACCACGCTACCCAACAACAGCAGGAGGAAGGCTGCAACGAGTATAAGTAGTTTTCTAAGCATAGACGGATAGCAGTGAACGCAGTTTGATTACGGACTATTGCCGCGAAAATACATCGCCAATCGGAGCCATGCGCCGGTTATTTTGGCATGTGTTGATGCTGTGGTGCTTGTGCGTGGCCCATCAGGAAGACATTGACACGAAATTGGCATCCATCAAGACTTCGATTGCGGACAGCAACATGGTATGGTTTGGAACGCGGAGGGGTGAGATACTTTTTACAGAGGCCGGGAGGCCTCGCAAACTACGACTTAACAGGACGCTACGCCGAACATAATTCTTTCTTTAACAGTTGAGCGTAGCGTCCCGCTACGCTCCGTTTAACCAGGCGCCCACGCCTGAATAAAGTGACGAGAGCAAGGCTACGCCGAGCGGGGGCACTTAAACTGTTTTCTGGTTCGGCCAGACATATAGATCAACCAAAAATTCATAACAACAATAGTAATCAACCAAATGATAAAGAACATTGTTCTCGAGCAAACCGAAAAATCAGTTGAATCATAAAGAAACAAAACCGATATTGCTACGGTGGTTCCCATGATATCTCCAGACTCTTCACTTCGTTCAGAGTGACATCGCGGTTCAAAGGACGCGCAGTGCATACATTTCGGGCTGTTCGGATGTCAATGTTTGGTATGAATTTCATGCTGGTGGGTGTCACTCTGAGCGAAGAGTCTCGGTTTAACATTCTCCTAAAGCACTTTTTACCGGTCAAGGCCAACAATATCATTTCCTCCGGCATTCATCTGCTCATTGTCTAATCGGCCCATCGGCTCATCGTCTAATTGGCTTATCGGCTCATCGGCCCATACCATATCAAGCTCTATCTTTGTTCAATGAACTCAAACCTCCATTCCGAAAGCGCAGGCTACACCCGCGTAGATGACGCGGCCATCGGGCAGTTTCAACGAATACTGGGAGTAGAGTGCGTGTTTGCGGATACCGAAACACGAACGCAATACGGCCACGACGAAACGGAAGACCTTAGCTATCCGCCGGAAGTGGTGCTGAAACCCGAAACGCCCAACGAAATTGCCGACATTTTGCGCTATTGCCACGAGCGGCTTATTCCGGTAACGCCCATCGGTGCGCGCACGGGGCTGAGCGGGGGAGCGCTGAGTCTTTATGGCGGGGTGGGCTTGTCGCTGGAGCGATTGAACCGCATTCTCAACATTGACACCCAAAACCTGCAGGCCACCGTGGAGCCGGGCGTGATTACCCAGGTTTTTCAGGAAGCCGTGGAAGAACACGGCCTGATGTACGCACCCGACCCAGCCAGCAGGGGCTCGTGTTTTATCGGCGGGAATATCGCTGAGAACTCGGGCGGACCCAGGGCGCTGAAGTACGGCGTTACCAAAGACTTTGTGCTCAACCTGGAGGTGGTACTTCCAACCGGTGAAATTATCTGGACGGGCGCCAACACCCTCAAAAATTCTACGGGATACAACCTTACCCAATTGATGGTGGGCAGCGAAGGCACGCTGGGCATCGTAACCAAAGCCGTGATGAAACTTGTACCCAAACCGGCCCACAACATGCTGATGCTGGTTTCCTTCAACAGTGCCGAAAAGGCTTGTGAGGCGGTGTCGGCGGTATTCAGGGCGGGCATTACACCGTCGGCCTTGGAGTTTATGGAGCGCGACGCCATTGACTGGACATTGAAATTTGTGGACGATGTTTCACTGCCGGTGGGCGAGGAGGTGGCGGCACATCTGCTGGTTGAGGTGGACGGAAACAATCCGGAACAACTGATGGCAGAGTGCGAGCAGATAAGCGCGCTGATGGAAGAATACGGTGCCACGGAGATTCTCTTTGCCGACGATGAGCAACAGAAAAACGCCCTGTGGAAATTGCGCCGCAAGGTAGGGGAGGCGGTAAAGGCCCATTCGGTATATAAGGAAGAAGATACTGTGGTACCGCGTTATGCCCTGCCGGTGCTGTTGAAAGAGGTTAAGGACATTGGCAGGAAATACGGTTTTCAATCGGTGTGCTATGGCCATGCCGGCGACGGCAACCTGCACGTGAACATCATTCGCGGAGAGCTTTCAGAAGAGCAGTGGAATGTGACCCTCGAAAAAGGCATCCGCGAAATATTTGAACTCACCGCCTCGCTGGGTGGAACCATTTCAGGTGAGCACGGCATTGGCCTCGTGCAACGACCCTTTCTCGACGTGGTGTTTTCATCCACGCACCGAAACATTTTTCAACAGATAAAACAGGCTTTCGACCCCAACGGAATACTCAACCCCGGTAAAGCCATCTAAGCACAATCAGTTGCCACGGAAAGTAATATAAATTCACAAGGCTCCGGGTCTTTTTACGACGTTTTCAAGTCGAATGAATGGCGATTTTTTTAAGATGAACCACTTGTTTTGGTCGGCCAAACCTAACGCTCAAAAAAAGATTGGAAATTAACAAGCACATAATCAATGGTTAAAGCCCTGTGTATTGAAAAATGCAGTAAAAAACTGTTTTGGGGCTTGTTTCCATAGGTGCGTTTCTATACTTTTGGCTTGCGTTAACTTTAAAAGGCCGCTGCCACCCCCCGGTAGCATTTCGATACGAAAAGGCCTATGCGAAGTTTTTCTGTTTCATAGCTTCAAAAGCCCTCCACGGAGGGCTTTTGAATTTTATGGCGTTTGCATAGCCTCCGTAAAGAAAGCAGCGTTGTTAGCGCAAATCAATCACTTCTGCACCCGGGAACTTCGATTTTTCGAAGGCAAATGTGCCGGCCGGAATACTTTGGTCAGCCTTAAAAGACTGCAACTCGTAGGTGTAATTGTCGCCTTCCTTGCCCATCACTTCCACTTTCAGCAGTTCCAGTTTCTCGCTGTCCACGTGCACCTTTACGGTGTGAAAGGAAGAATCTCCGGGTTTTACGGGGTGTAGCTTTATCTGGTGCGTTTTGCGTCCCTTCACCTCGCCGGCACCGTCGTAGTACTGCTTAAACCCCGATTCCCAAATCGTAAAGAGTTTGGATGGATTCAGCGCGTTGTCCTCGTCAGTGGCTTCGTAATCTACATACACCTCGTTGCTCTCGCTTTGAAAAGTCCAGCGGTTATCGCCGTCACCAATTACAACATCGTTATCGAGCTTCACGCGATACTTGTCACCGGCCACTACAATGCTACCGGTTTTCTTCATGGCGATATCGCTTTGGAGGTCAACCAGACTCATGGTAAAATCGGCAGAAAAATTCTTGTAAGCCTTGGTTTTGTCGCTCACCGAATTCAAAATATCTATTGCTTTTTGGTCCTGGCCCATCACTCCCGATGCAAAGCCTAAGGTTATGATAATCAAAGTTGCAATGGTTTTCATAAGTCTTGTTTTAATCGTCAGATTGCTCCCTGTTCAAGAACTGTTCCAAACTGTATTCATCGGGAATCAGCACCTGGCGCGCCTTGCTTCCCTCAAAAGGACCCACCACACCGGCGGCTTCCAGTTGGTCAATAATTCGTCCTGCGCGGTTGTACCCGAGCTTGAGTTTTCGCTGCAGCAGAGATGCAGAACCTTGCTGGTGTATAACCACCACGCGAGCGGCATCCTCAAACAGGTCGTCGCGGTCTTCATCGTCAAAGTCTGACAAACCGCCGCTGCTTTCGTCCTGGTATTCGGGCAAAAAGTAGGCGCTGGGGTATCCGCGCTGGCTTCCGATAAAATGGGTGATTTCTTCCACTTCAGGTGTATCCACAAAACCGCACTGAATACGGGTTGGTTCATTGCCGAGTGATAGCAGCATGTCCCCGCGACCGATAAGCTGGTCGGCACCACCTGCATCCAGAATGGTGCGAGAGTCAATCTTCGACGTCACCCTGAACGCAATACGCGCCGGGAAGTTCGCCTTGATGATACCGGTTATTACATTCACCGACGGGCGCTGTGTGGCAATAATCAGATGAATACCAATAGCTCGCGCCAACTGGGCCAATCGCGCAATGGGGCCTTCCACTTCCTTGCCGGCAGTCATAATAAGGTCGGCGAACTCGTCAACCACCAACACAATGTAGGGCAAAAAGCGGTGGCCTTCTTCAGGATTGAGCCTTCGCTTTACGAACTTGGCATTGTACTCCTTGATGTTTCGCACCTGCGCCATCTTGAGTAGTTCGTATCGCTCATCCATTTCTACACACAGCGAATTGAGCGTAGTTACCACCTTGCTGGTGTCGGTAATGATGGCCTCCTCGGTATCGGGCAATTTGGCCAGAAAGTGTCGCTCAATCTTGTTGAACAGCGTAAGCTCCACCTTTTTAGGGTCAACCAGTACAAATTTGATTTGCGACGGGTGCTTCTTGTACAGCAGCGAAACGAGAATGGCGTTGAGTCCCACTGATTTTCCTTGTCCGGTTGCACCCGCCATCAAGAGGTGAGGCATTTTGGCAAGGTCGGTCACGAAGGTTTCGTTGGAGATGGTTTTTCCCAGAGCCAGCGGCAATTCAAAGTCGTTGTTCTGAAACTTATCCGAAGCAATCAGAGAGCGCATCGAAACCACTTCGGGCTTGGAGTTGGGTACTTCAATTCCGATGGTTCCGCGCCCGGGAATGGGAGCGATAATCCGGATTCCGAGGGCAGCCAGGCTCAGCGCGATATCATCCTCCAGGTTCTTGATTTTTGAAATTCGCACGCCGGCTTCCGGCACAATCTCATACAAGGTGACAGTAGGCCCGATGGTTGCTTTGATGCGCGACACACCGATTTTGTAGTGCCCGAGTGTTTCAACGATTTTGTTTTTGTTGGCCTCAAGCTCTTCCTTGTCCACATTGATATTGCCGTCGCCGTGCTTTTCCAGAATGTCGAGCTTGGGAAACTCGTAAGACGACAAATCGAGGGTGGGGTCGTAGTCTTCGAGGTTTTTGAGGCGGTCTTCAATCTCTTCTTCGCTCAACTCAGCCTCAGGGCTGTTTACTTCAACTTCCATCTCGTCGTCGGACAACGGTGCTTCCTGCGTTTGCAAAGGAGCATCGGGTAGGGGGTCGGGCTCTTCTTCCGGCTCTTCCTGTTCCACATGACGCACGGTAAATTCAAGCTCCGCCTCATCAATGTCTTCTTCATCCTCATCGTTGAGCAAATCGTCAATCACGTCGTGCTCGCGGTCCTCCAAATCACTGTCGTCGGTAATATCTGCCTCTTGTTCGGGTTCAGCAACAGGATTTTCTTTACCTGGAGCGGCATCGCCTGTTTTAAAGAAGCGCTCGAAAACATTACCCACCCATTTGGTAAGTATCTGTGGCGACAAATTAAAGCTTATCATAAAGAAGCCTATCCAGCTAAAAAACAGGAGGGCTCCGGTGCCGAATCCGCCAAGCGCGCTGTGCAGCCAGTGATGCACGTGATAACCAAATGCACCGCCCAGATAAGGGTGGTTGGCCCCGAACATGGTAGTGAGGGTAAGCGGTACCAGCAGAAAAAGCGCCAGCAGGAAGGACAAGGTTTTGCCGATGGGAAGCACCCAAACCTTGAAGAGAATGCGCAAGCCAATCAGTCCGGTAATCAGCACCAGCCCAAACGACATTACCCCAAATCCGGCGTGAATAAGCAGGTGACTGACCAATGCACCAAATTTACCGAGCCAGTTCTCAACTTCGATTTCGGGGTTCATCATAAACTCCCACCACGAACCGCTCAGTTGACTTTGGTCGTGTTTCCAGGTGAAGAAAAACGAACACATCGCCACCGTAATAAATAATGTGATAAGAAGCAGGAGCAGTCCGGCGATACGCTTGAAACGCTCACTACGCAAAAAAGACAACACACTGCCAATTATTGACCGCAATGTGTTGCCTTTCGTTTTGGTATTCTTTTTTGCAGACGTTTTCGCCGCCATGTGTTTCGGGCTTTCGCGGAAATTTCCGCATTGCTTTAAGCTTCCAAAGGTAGTTGAAACTACAGGAGCTGGCCCGTAAAGCGCGTCGCTGTTTTAACAGCGGTTTGTTAACGAAACAGTGATTTTATTCACCACCCATTGCACCCATAGCTTTCTGAAACTCGTTGAAGTCCATGTGGGTGTAACCATCGGGGATAGAAAACTCATCCTCACTTACTTTTCGCTTTTCAACACTCTCGGCTTCGAGGGTCATAATGAACTGGCCGGTAGAGGTTGAATACTTCAGCGGAAAACCTTTCAATCCGGGAAGCGAGCTGTTCTTGCTGCTGGTGAGTTTGTCGGTGTAGTAGATTTCAAGTAGAATCTCCTGACCATCTTCCTCCACACGCATGATGGCTTTTTTGCAGTCGTATCCGGCAATTTTCTTGGTTTCGTTCACGTACTCAAAATCGGGCGTATCGTCTTCGCCACGCATTTCTTTTCTTCCTTCTGAGTCAAGAACAACGGCCATTTTCTGCCCCATCATGTCCATCAACATCACACCGGTTTCGGCGGCGTTGTCCATTATGGTGGTTTGCTTCATTCCCATAGAAAGGGGCTGCTCCAGCTTGGTCATTTCACCCTTCATGGTTGTGATGGATTGTGAGGGAAGCATGGAAGCGTAAGGCGCCATTTCTTCAGGAAGGTTTTCGTAGGTTATTTTGT
>SKUL01000326.1 GCA_007129985.1 Flavobacteriales bacterium | reverse complement strand
CCGCGTTGGGCGCGCGCTCAGGTAGGAGATAGCAAAACCCTTCAGGGAAACCTCGACCCCTGTGCGCTCTATGCCGACGATGAAACCATTGTCAGCAAAACGCACGAAATGTTGCAAAGCTTTGGTAACCGCAGGCATATTGTTAACTTAGGCCACGGAGTGTACCCCGATACCGACGCCCGCAAAGTGAAATTATTCATTGAAACCGTGAAAAATTACCAATACCCCCAATCATGAAAAAAGTACTACTCGCCATGCTGGCCATGTTTATGGCGCCTGCACTGTTTGCACAAGACGACGCACCGCAGGAGGATCCCGATAACATGGTTCTCAATTGGAATTTTGCCAATTTCACAGGCAAGCCCAAAAAACTCGGTCAATTTGATGTGGTGTCCGACTGGAGCGCCGGTACCGAAGTCATTCCTGATTTCTTTCTGCGCGATGTAAAGGGTGATCAGATTGCTGTGCCCCGGAATATTCACGGTGAACAGGAGCCTGCCAGTGGCGATTCCTACGCTGGAATTGTTGCCTATAGTTACCGTGGAAAAGAGCCCCGCACCTACATATCAACCCGCATGAAGACGGACATGACCAAAGATCAGATGTACTGCATTAAGTTCAGGGTGAGTCTGTCGGAGTTGTCGAAGTACGCAGTAAACAATGTAGGAATTCACTTCACGAAGCACGCCATGAATGTAAAAACCGATGGCAGCCTGCTCTTTGATGATTTTATCACCGCCGACGCCAATCAGGTCGTTGATCAGCAGGACGGCTGGCACCTCTTCTGCAAAATTGTTCGTGCCAAAGGATTTGAGCGATACCTTACCATTGGAAATTTTGCGCCCGACGACAAAACCACGGCCCAAAAGATTAAACGACCCTCGGGCTATACCGAAATGCAGAAAAATCACGCATACTACTACGTGGATGATGTGTCGGTAAAGCGTATCAATTATCCTGGAGAATGTGATTGCAGTGAGGGCAAAATCCCCGAATCAAAAATCATCTATAGCAAATCGGCAGCCGCCGCCGATGGTCAAACGCTGAGTGAGCGAGTAGAAAGCAGCACCATCTACTTTTACCAGTTCAAGCCGGAGGTGACTTCAACCTTTGAGCGTGACCTCGATAATCTGGTGAAAATACTGAATGAGAATAAGTTGGTGAAGCTGAAGATTCACGCGCACATTGATAATGAAGAGGCTGCTATGGCAGAAGAGAATCCACGACTTCAAAGCTTGTGCAATGACAGGGCACTCGAAGTGGTTCGCTATTTCCAAAAAGCGGGTATTGAGCGCAATCGCCTCATCACTGAGTTGCACGAAAACAATGATCCCGCCTCAGAAATGAACACTCCGCTCTCGTTAGCCAAAAACCGGAGGGTTGAATTTACCATCACGAAATAAAACCATTATCGCAATAAAGCGTAGAAAGGGGCATTCTGAAAGGGTGCCCTTTTTTGCAACAATATCCGTCCTGATCGGGATTTTTCTATCTGCATTGCTTTCACCACTATGCGGGCAAAATCTGGTGCCCAACCCACTGTTTGACGAATTTGTGTATTGCCCTGTGGGAATCAATCAAACCGAACTGGAAATTCTTCATCACTGGAAACAAACCACCCGTGGTACCCCCGACTACTACCATACCTGTGGCAATGAAATGGGTGTGCCGAACAACGTTTTTGGATACCGCGAGCCGGCCGCCGGGGAGGGATACCTCGGCTTAGTGGCCTTTTCTCCATCGCGCCGAAATTACCGTGAGTACATGCACGCACAGCTTTCTTCTCCGCTGCGAAAAGGGGAGTGGTATTGCGTAAGCATGAAGGTGGCTCTGGCGCAAAATGCAACTTACATCAGCGACGGAATAGGAGCGGCGCTCACACCTTTACCTTTTCCGCGCACGCGCAACATGGATATTCAATACCCCGCCGAACTGAATAACCCCCCGGGTAATTTGCTTTATTATCAGGAGGACTGGGTTACTATCAGTGCTCCCTATCTGGCCACAGGAGGTGAGCAGTACATTACCGTTGGCAATTTTCGTGCGGATGAAGATCTGCTCGTGAAAAACCGATTGGTGGACGTGAAAAAGGGAAAACTGGTTCATCACGCCTATTACTTTATTGACGACGTGCAGGTAGTTCTCGTTTCAGGTCCCACGGAATGCGATGATACAGTATATGAAATGGCCGCTGCCGTGGAGGCTGAAGCCGCTGCCGACCCACCCGAAGACAGAAACTATAGAACTGTTCGCCTGCAAAGTGTGCTCTTCGATTTCGACGAAGATGTCATCACGACGGAGTCACGTGAGCAACTCAACGAAGTGGTTCGTGTGCTGAAGCGCAATCCGTATTATGAAATTGAAGTGGTTGGCCACGCCGATATTATCGGTACCGAGGAGTACAACATTGGGCTTTCGCGAAGGCGCTCAGAGCAGGTGATTGCATTTCTGTACGACAGAGGAATTGCAAAAAATCGCTTGCGTATCCGGTATTTCGGAAGCGCACAACCCGTTACCACCAACGAAACAGAGGAAGGACGCCAGCAAAACCGCCGCGTGGAGTTTCTGATTCTTGAAAAGCAGTACGAGGAGTTCACTCGCTGACAGTTTTCTTTACACGGCCTTAACATTAGATGCGTATCACTTTCACGATGATTTAATAACATTGTATCGTGACGCAGCCTACTCTTTATCCCGACTTACTGCAAACCATACAGCGCATTCAAGCCTCACCTCCGGCTATTGAACGCGAGGACAAAGTCACCGAATTGGCGAGCTTTATTCACCATGCGGCCTCCAACGATGATTTGAGTTTGCTTTTTGTGTGCACACACAACAGTCGGCGTAGTCAGATGGCGCAAGCCTGGGCGCAGGCTCTTTCTTGGTACTTCGGCTTGAACATACCTTGCTTTTCGGGTGGAATGGAAGTCACCACATTTCATACAGCAGCGAGGGCCGCTCTGGTTTATGCCGGTTTCAGAATTGCCAAACACCCCGAAAACGAGCATGTATGGCAACTTCGCTATTCCAGAGATGCTGAGCCTGTAGATTTGTTTTCAAAGTTGATAGATGACCCAAAAAACCCTAAGCAGCATTTCATCGCTGTAATGACTTGCTCCGATGCCGACGAACATTGCCCGATTGTACCGGGTGGGCTGCACCGATTTGCCCTGAACTATAACGATCCACGTTTTGCAGACAATATCGCGCAGCAGGAGGCAGCCTACCGTAAATGCTCTGAGCAAATAGCTGGCGAAATGTTTACTTTGTTCCAGAAATTAAAGGAATATGGAAAAACCGGTGACTGAAAAAAGAAAAATGGATTTTTTTGAGCGCTACCTCACACTATGGGTGGCGCTTTGCATAATTGGGGGTACTTTACTCGGTTATGTGTCGGGCGATGCAATGCATGTGCTCAGCGGAATGGAGTTGTATCAGGTAAATATTCCCATTGCCATCCTGATATGGTTGATGATTTACCCCATGATGCTTCAGGTTGACTTCAGAACGCTTAAGGATGTAGGCCGCCGCCCCAAAGGCATTGTGCTTACTGTCATTGTGAACTGGCTCATCAAACCCTTCACCATGGCCTTTTTTGCGTGGCTTTTCTTCTCTAACATCTACAGTGCGTGGATTCATCCCGAAGAAGCCGGTCAGTACATTGCCGGTGCTATTATCCTGGGAGCAGCGCCATGCACAGCAATGGTGTTTGTTTGGTCTTATCTCACCAATGGAAACCCCAATTATACCCTCATGCAGGTTTCGGTAAACGACCTGATAATTCTTGTGGCGTTTGTTCCCATTGTAGGTCTTTTGTTGGGTATCACCGATGTTACAGTTCCTTATGAGACCTTGGTGATCAGCGTGCTGGTGTATGTGGTAGTGCCGCTTGTGGCAGGTTATTTTACGAGCAGATATCTCATTGGAAAGTATGGTGAAACATGGTTTCGAACAGTATTTCTTCCCCGCTTCAAACCTGTGAGTATTGTGGCGCTGCTACTCACACTGCTCTTTATCTTTGCGTTTCAAGGGGTGAATATCCTCAGCAAGCCGCTTATAATCCTGCTTGTCGCAGTGCCGCTCATTATCCAAACCTACTTTATCTTTTTTGTGGCATGGTATGCCGGGCGGTTCATCAAGTTACCTCACCCGATATGCGCGCCTGCATCATTAATCGGCGCGAGTAACTTTTTTGAGCTTGCGGTGGCCGTTGCCATTGCACTTTTTGGCCTGGACAGTCCTGCCGCACTGGT
>SKUL01000359.1 GCA_007129985.1 Flavobacteriales bacterium | reverse complement strand
CCTTGCACGGCGCGGTGTTCAAAGCGCTGAAAAGTCTGCAAGGCTCCACCGTCCGATGTCAAAGCAAGGGGTAAAATGAGCATATCGGGGTTTTGATGATTCCATGAAGCAGCCAACGAATAGAGCCAATCAGCTTGAAGGCGACAATCCGCATCGAGGGTAATCACCACCGGATAACGGGCCGTCTCGATGCCTGATCTGAGGGCTGCTTTTTTTCCGGTTGAATCGGCTAAGCTCAACACGTGGTGATTCGTGCCGGAGGAAGGTTCCAAAGCTGTAATGTATTCATCGTCTGAGTGGTCGTTCACCCAGATGACTTCGTGGGGTGGCAAGGAGCCCTCTTGTTGTTGCAAATCTTGCAGCAGCGCAGGCAGGTTTGCGGCCTCATTCCGAAAAGCAACGACGATGCTGAAGCCCGTTTCTGCGGAGGGCATTGCTGTAGGCGGAACTTTTTGCCCTGAAAGTGCACGCAAAGCTCTGGCAGCCAGCAGCAGCATCACCCCATACCCCAGCGTGGTGAGCAGCAGGAAGAAAATCAGTACATGGTGCCAAAGCATGGCTAAAGGTGTGAAAAATCCGCACAACCTCCTGCCGACTGAGCGCGCGGGGATTCGTTACCTTTGGCATCACAGCATGACAGCCCCAAAAGAGCAGATTATCCTCGGCATTGACCCCGGAACCACCATTCTGGGCTACGGCATTATTGACTGCAGAGGCAGCAAGATGAAGCTGGTTTGCATGGGCAATATTTCGCTCACCAAGCTTGACGACCACGGTCTGAAACTCCGCGCCATTCAGCAGCATGTGGTGGAATTACTCGAAGCATATATGCCCGATTCCATGGCGATTGAAGCCCCCTTTTACGGCAAGAATGTGCAGAGTATGCTCAAACTGGGGCGCGCGCAGGGGGTAGCCATCGCAGCGGCTATGGCCCGCGAAATCCCCTACACCGAGTACGCTCCCAAAAAAATCAAGCAGGCCATAACCGGCAACGGAAATGCTTCCAAAGAGCAGGTGGCCGCCATGTTGCAGTCGCTGCTCGATATCAAAACCCTTCCTAAAAACCTCGATGCTACCGACGGCGTGGCTGCAGCGGTGTGTCACTACTTTAATCGCGGACAAAGCCAAAGCGGCAGCAATTACGGCAGCTGGAAAAGCTTTTTGGGCAAGAATCCGGGAAGGAAGATTGGTTGAGCCTTTGCTTCCCCCCGGCCACTTCCACTCCTAAGCTAAAAGCTGGTCAAATCCATAGGGCGCATCACGCAAAACCACTTGAGTACGCGCTCGCCGACTCCCGGCACTTCAAAGTGAATGATATAGACCCCACTCGCCAGAGGAATGCGCGCCTCATTGCGAATGTCCCAATCGAGGAAGGTTTGCGGATTGTCTTTACCCAGCGTTCTCACCAGCGTTCCACTCAGGTTATAAATCTTGATGGTGCACTCCTGCGGCAGATTCACAAACTTCACCAGATTCTCCAAACGATTGCGCTCGTAGGCATTAAAGGCGTGATAGGGATTCGGCACCACGTTGATGAGCGCGAGGGCGTCTTTCAAGGCTACCGCATCGTTGTTGACGGTTTGTTCGCCGTGGATCCTGAACTCGTACATCGGGTACCAATCGTTTTGGCTTTGTTTGAGCACGTTCGGGTTCAGCGGATTGAGCACCGAACCGAGTGCCGCGTAATCAATTGTTCCCAATTCTGTGAGGGCTGCATACTTCGTGTAAGGCTTGGCAACCCTGATACGCAGGCGGGCTTCGGCGGGAACCAAACCTTCTTCAACACTCTTTAAGCCCGAGGCAAGGGGAGCCATAATCCAGTTGCAATTGCGCCAAAACTGCCGATAAAGCGTTGGAGGATTGATATTATTGATGTGATCGCGCAGAAACTTACCGTAGTCATAAAGCGGAACCACGTTATTCGCTTCGAGCACTTTTCGTGCGTTGCGGAAAATGTAGATGTAGTGTTGCCCTCCAAAGATCTCCTCACCTCCGGGCGAAGCAAAAATGCGGTCGGTGGGATTCCATAGCATATCGCTGCCGTTGTCGGCCGCCAGAAAGGAATCTTCACCAAAAGCCATGTTCAGTCGCTCTCCACTTTCTACATCAATCGCGTAACCCGGAAACCACCCCATGCCTTCGTAATGGATAAAGTTGGGATCGTCGGGGTTGTTACTGGGAGTGGTAACACCGGCGGGGGTTGGTTGGCCGTTTTTATCTACGGAAGGCGCCCTGCGCGTGGTCATTTTTGGCGCGCCACCTTGGGCCAGGGCAGGATTGCTTTGCATCTCAAGCACGGGCACACGCGTCCAGAGGTCTTTGTTGGGGGTGAACACGAGGTCTATGCTTACAAGGTCGGCAAGCGATTGCTGACGATGAGGAGCGCCATCTTCGGGAGCCTTGGCCGCTCGACTGAGGGGTGATGGACCGCAATCATAGGGACGCACCAATCGATATGGAGCAATTTGACCGTTGAAGATTCCATCGAAAATCTTATCACCATCTATTCTTACCAGATCATCAAAGAATCCGGGGTCAATAGGGCCATCGGCTATTTGATTTCCGTTTTCATCAAGCAAGCGGAAACAGGGCAATCCGCCATACATGGCAGTGTCAAAAACCTCTTCTCCTGTTCCCGACATAATCCAGTTTTGCAGGGTAAAATCATCGGTATCGGGTATTCCGGAAAGCCAGGGCAGATTGTTTTCAAAGTTGATGTCCCAGGTCAATAAGTCGGCGCGTGGCTCGCCATCTTCATTCACGTCATATTGGTATTGGTGCATGTCGATGGAGATACCGTACTCGGGTATAATCTGCTCCGTTTGAAACTCAATTCCACGTCGGGAAAAAATCTCTTCGCCATTGTCTTTGTTCACCAGTACCCACTGTGCAAAGTCAATTCCGGAGGTGTATTGTGGAATACCGCCCACCACTTCGTTGAACTCATTGAAAAGCCGCAGTTCAAAATTTCCGGGTCTTACATTGAGCGGATTCATCACTTTAATGCGCACCGGTGAACCATTTCGGGTGTAGGTAAGTCTTTCAACGCGCCACGGCTCTCCGGCCATGATTTCGGCTTCTGAGGTACTGGTCAGTTCAAGGATGTTTCTTCCGTTGCCTTCACCCTCAATGCGTGTAAGCGAAAATCGGGTGCCAAACGGTGCGTTCACGATGGTTCCTCCTGCTGTAGGTTTGGGAATATGCGGAATGCAGGTAATGGGAAACACCCCGCCTGTGCTGCTTTTACGACCCGCGAGGTATTCTGTGCTCTGCCCGGTTCCATGCACCGGATCGAACGCGGCAAAACGGTTGCTGGCATAGGCAATGGCCACAAAGTGATAGCGCTTGAAGTTGATCAGCCGGTCGTCACCGGACGCGAAGGCATCACGTGTTACGCGAAACGAATGCCTAATACCTTCGTTGGCACCCTGCACCATGAGTTTCGGCACGGGAAGGAGCATGTCGGGATCCAGTTCATAGTTGATGAGCTTATCTATGTTGTCTTTCACGTCAACCTGAAAAATCTCGCGTGCAAGCTGCGGGTTGTCGAGGTCTGCCACGCTCACGTTTTCATCGCGAAGCTGAAAAATCCTATATCCCTGAAAACGGTAATAAGGATCATTGGGTGTTTCGCTTCCGGGGATTGCCTGTCCTATGCCCAAAGTGTCCAGTTCAACCGAAAAAGCCGGAATGGTAGGGTCGAATTCCTCATACATTTCGTTGTAGTTGTTGGAGGAAGGTTGCGGATTGCCGATGTACAAAATGATTTCGCGATCCAGTTCCTGACAGGTGAGCTCCGGCGCGTCGGGGCCATTCAGAATTCGGAAACAGTTATCGAACAATGCCTGCGCCTTGTCATCCACCAGGCGCAATAGCTCAACCGAGGCATACGGGCCGCCTGAATTGGCACGCGCCCAGCATACCCCAAGGCTCAGGTTGTTGTAGTCACCGGGAGCCAAAGTAAAAGGCCCTGCAGACTGCACAAAATTTCGGGGACCCGGTATTCGGTTAGCCGTAAACTCCGTCCAATTATCGTTACCCGGATCCTCACAACCCGTGCCCCAATTCAGGGGGTCGCTATTACCCGGAAACATATAGCGCGTAGGCACACCTTCTGCACCGGAGCCATGTCCTCCAAAGATGATTGGGCTGCCGTCTCGCCAAAGGCCACGCATAAAGTTGTAGTAATGCTCAGGCACGGTGGGGCCATGGGTATGAGATGGGCCTGCACCAAAAGCGGGGGCTACAAAACT
>SKUL01000228.1 GCA_007129985.1 Flavobacteriales bacterium | reverse complement strand
TTTTGAGGCCATCGGTTCTCCCGGAAAAGTATTTGAACTTCAAAAAGAACCCAAGCATGTCGAAGTTCAGTAGTAACGAGCACACCCTGAAAGATGCCATCAAACGGCTGCTGAAAACCTACGAGTTGGAGCAGGGTCTGAATGAAGCAGGTATTGTTGCTTCCTGGGAGGAAGTGGTAGGTGCCCCTATTGCGCGCAAAACAAACGAGCTGTTTTTCAAGGGAGGTACCCTCGTAGTGCGTTTGGATTCCTCGGCTTTGAGGCATGAATTGAGCATGCAAAAAGAGCAGCTGCGCACCCTTCTGAATGAGCACGCGGGCAAAGAAGTCGTTAAGGCTATTGAGGTTCGATAGCTGTTGCCGCTTACATAACCATAGCCCCGATGATGTAGCTCTTTCCATCCGTATTTCGGCTTTTTGTACCTTGCGGCGAACCTAAACCTGAGGATGACTTATGAGATTACCACTACTCACGGGGCTTGCGGTGATGACTTTGGCTTCAACTGCTTTTGCCCAGCAAGACCAAAACTACACACCATGTGCCCACGACCACTGGTTGCATCACATGCGCCAGCACAAGCCGGAAAAAGCTACGGCTATTGATGAGTTTTACCGCTATGCAGTTCAAAAAAGCCAAACCTCTCAGCGGGATGATGAAGTGTACACCGTACCGGTAGTTTTTCATGTTGTGTACAACAATGCCCAGCAGAATCTACCCGATTCCGTGATTCACTCGCAAATTGATGTGCTCAATGAAGATTACCGCCGAATGAATGCTGACGCAGACCTTACCCGCGATATTTTCTTGCCCGTGGCCGGTGATGTGGGTATTCAATTTCAACTTGCCGAATTAGATCCCAGCGGAAACCCAACGGACGGAATAGTACGCGTGGAAACGGATCGTTCTGGTTTTTCGCTCGACTTGTTTGGTCAGGACAACACACTGGATGAAGTGAAGTTTGCCGCGACTGGTGGTAGCGATGCGTGGGACACCGAGCACTACCTGAACATTTGGGTGTGCAATATTGAGGGTGGTTTGTTGGGCCAGATATTTGGCCTTGCCTATCCGCCCGATGGTGTGCCCAACTGGCCGGATGGTGCTGCTGAGCCCTCGCCCGACGTATCGGGTGTTATTGTGCACTTCACCACATTAGGGCGCAACAATCCAAGTGCAGATCTTGATGGCGTGCCGTACAACAATCTCGGCCGCACGTGTACCCATGAAGTTGGCCATTACTTTGGTCTGAGGCATACATGGGGAGATGCGCTTCCTATCTTTGGAGACGGCTGTGCGGAAGATGACGGACTGGACGATACGCCGAATTGCTTTGGTCCCGACAATCAGGCGTGTAATTACAGCGCAAACACATGTCCTGAAGACCCGATGCCTGACATGATTGAAAATTACATGGATTACAGCAGGGATAACTGTATGAATATTTTTACCCAACAGCAGGTAGAAATCATGCGTTTGGCGCTCACGGAATTTCGCCCCGGACTGATTGCTTCACCTGCATTGAGCGTGCGCGAGAACCCACTCGACAAGACTCTTAAAATGTATCCCAATCCGGCCAACGAGTGGTTGGTGATAGAGCAGATCGGAGATATTCCTGTGCAAAGGGTTGAGGTATACGACGCTCTTGGTAGATTAATCAACGATCATGACCGTATCAACCTTGCACGTGTTGAGCTGCCCCTCAGCTCTATGGCTCCCGGTAATTATTTTGTGCGTATTCACGCCGGGGAGCACTTTACGACAAGAAGCTTGATGAAGTATTAGGGGCTGAGTTTAACCTGCAAGTGCCCCGGGCGACCACTTGGTCGCCCTTTTTTATCTGCGCGGAAACTCCTTAATAAAAAGATTGCGGAGGTTCCTTATCTTGCTGACCAAACAAAACACCATGCACGAAACAATCGCTCCACACTGGGACAAGCTTTCACGGCTCCGAAACGAATGGATTGCTCAACTTGAAATTCTGCCTCAGGAGATTCGGTCTGCCCGGCCATCAGGGGGGTGGAATATTCTTCAGGTACTTGAACATGTAATCATTTCCGAAACAGGTACACTGGGTTACATGAAAAAGAAGACAGCTGCGCCATGGAGTGAAATACCACAGGCAAACGACGATCATTCTGCTAAAGCAACGCAATTGAACGAAGCACTCAAATCAGAGAAACGCTGGAAAGCCCCGGATGTGCTACCAGAGCCCTCAGGTTCGCAATCTCTTGATAATATGGTGAATTATTGGGATGGGCTCCGCGCAGAGTATCAGGCGTTCCTCAGTGATCTCGACCCCGCGTATTATGATCGAACCATCTTCAGGCACCCTTTCTCAGGGCCGCTCGATTTGTACCAAACACTCGATTTTCTGGGTAATCACATTCTTCACCATCAGTATCAGGTTGAGAGGATTAAAACCATGCTGTGAGCATCAGTGCCACGACAAAAAGTGGTTATGAACCATTGTTGAAAACTGGTGTTCAAACAGTGTTAAAAATAATCACCCCGGAAATTTGTCCACCGGCGAATTAATGTTGTCCTTTGAATCGCAAGTCAACGGATTTGTTGTCGGTTTCTAAAAAACCGGTTGAGTGTTTTGACATCGTGCCTTCTTACGAGAAGGAACACCACGGAGGCAACTCCTGAAGTGAAGATGCTGCCCGGTGAAAGTCGGGTGAGCTGCAGGTTCGGTTCGCCGAAAAAGCAAATGAAAGTTTGTGATTGCAGCGAAAGGAGCAGGATTCGCAAGAATTTGTTCGCATACATGTCTTCGGACATTGGCGAAAGGCTTCAAAGCACAAGGCCAGATACGAACAGCTTCGGTTGAACGTTGAAGACGGCAGAAAAGGTGATTTGTTCACTTTACAAACTACGGTTTGTATGAGTGATGCGGGAGTCCGTTTCTTACGATTCGGACTCCCGTTTTTTTTTGTTCATTTTCGACCATTAAACCATAATGGGGCTTGTTTTAGCAGGCGGGAATAGGGTCATTGAGTTATTGACAATTGTTGATAACCGGTGTGAAAACAAGGTTCAAAACCTCTGGCAGAAAAGTTTGTGCAGGTGGCGGAATTGCCCCACCTTTGACATGTCAAACGAGAGATAGAAGCCGGTCGAACGAGACCGGAAGCTCTGAAAAGACAAGTGCAGGCAGAGAGTCCTCCTCGCGGTTGCGGTTTTCTGTTGAAGGTTGTGTCGGCAACGCCACAACACCTTGTAGGAACGAGTAGCGAAACAAAAGATTGAGTTGCTTCGGTAACTAAATTGAAAGGGAGTCAAATCCCCGTTCCGTTGCGAAGTTTCGTTCGTTAAAGCGACGAAGCATGTTCCCGGCGAAACACAACATTTTGAAAAGCCTTCGGGACGATCATCTATATGTTGTGTGCACCACGATGCAAATCGTCGTCGGTTTCAGAGTAGAATGGAAAGAGGCCCTTGGGCTGATTTCCGGGCTTCGAACGGTAGTTTGAAATCTGGGTGTACTATGGTGCAGCCAAGATTGACGGGAGCTATTTCGCAAGAAGTGGCTCCCGTTACTGTTTTAGGGCACTGGCTTCTGGGTAGAAAAACTTTTCGGTTTATTAAGGTTGATGCCCTATCGTATCACCGTAATGCTGCCTCTAAACTCGTAGGTTTCAAGGGTCGCTGTGGAGCCTACCTTTAAGTGGTACACGTACACTTCATCCTGGGCATAGTACTTTCCGGTCCTGTCGCTGCCATTCCATTTCATTTCAGGGTCTGTTGACTCAAAGACCAATTGCCCCCAGCGGTTGAAAATGCGCAACATGAAATTGCCGGGATCAATACCCACTCCTTCAATGGCAAACAAATCATTGATGCCGTCCTCATTGGGCGTGAAGGCATTGGGTATGTACACACTGAAATCATCGCGCAACAAATAGTTGATACATCGCTGATCGCTACAACCCTCGATTGACCAAACAGTAAGACAAACAGGATAAATTCCCGGTTGCTGGTCAAATGTGAGTACAGGATTGTTGTTAGTGAAAGTGCCCCACTCGCCAAAGTCCCACTCCAATGAATCAGCGTTGATGCTCTCATTAAAAAACTGCACCTGCTCGTCGTAAATAGTGGCCTCTTGCGGCGAAGCCCTAAAGTCAGCGATAATCGGAGGAAGCACCTCAAGATGATGATTTACAATACTGTCACAACCATTGCTGGCAGGGAATACTTGAATGTAGGTTCCACTGCTCATGTAACTATTGGAGCCAATGGTATACATATCTCCGTCACATATTTCGGCAAATACATCCGTCACTACATTCGGCGTGATCGAAAGAGTAAGCACAGCATTCACCTCACAACCCCAAACGTTGAGTCCTTCGTATTCATAAACGCCACTTTGCGTGTAATTCGTCCCGAACCAGGTGTAGCTTCCGCATGCACTTACATCCGATGTAATGTCCTCCGAAAAGTTGATGGTAAGATCGAGAACAATGGTGCTGTCGCAACCCGCAGCATTACTCAATACCACGGAGTGTACGCCGCTTTGCGTGTAGGAATCTCCGTTTTGTGGCCATGTGTAGCTATCGCACTCCACGACTTCTACCACTGTTTCGCTTGCTTGTAAAACTTCCATGGTGAGGGTTGTAGTCTCGCTACATCCCTCGCCCGAAGGTGTAAAGGTGTACGTTGTTGTTTGAAGATTGTTGATGGCCGGAGACCAGGAGCCGTCTATACCGTTTAAGGAAGTAGTAGGCAAGGCAGGAATATCATCATCTGCACAAAAAGGCCCGGGCACTTCAAAAGAAGGAGTCACGGTTTCTTCTATCTCGATGGTTAAAGTAGAAGAACTGGCGCACTCTCCCGCAGATGGAGTAAAAGTATAGGTAGTCGTTTCGTTATTGTTTAAATCGGGGGCCCAGCTACCGGTAAATCCGTTGAGCGATATTGTTGGTAAAGCCGGAATGGCAGTTCCTTGACAAAAGGGACCAACATCGCTAAATGTGGCTTCTACAGGCGGAGTAATCACAATTGTGAGTGAGGTTTGCGACGCACATTGTCCGACGCCGGGTGTAAAGGTGTAGTTGGTAGTTGCCTCGTTGTTAATAGCTGGCGACCATGTACCTGTAATTCCATTGTTTGATGTGGAGGGCAGAGCAGGGATGGTGGCGCCTTCGCACCAGGAGTCGGGCTCATCAAAAAGTGGTGTGGTTTCGGGTGTTATCACAACTTCCAGTGTGGTGGATTCTGCGCATTGCCCCGGATCGGGAGTGAAGGTATAGGTAGTGGTTGCCGTGTTGTTAATGGCCGGTGCCCATGAGCCGGTAATTCCGTCGTTGCTCATCGTGGGCAGAGGAGGAATATCGGAGCCTACGCAATACGCCGGTAGTTCTGTGAAGTCTGGAGTTGTTTCCGTTTCTATTTCAATCACAAGGGTGGTATTCACCGCGCACTGACCGGGGTCGGGGGTAAAGGTATAGGTAGTGGTTGCCGTGTTATTGATTGCTGGCGCCCAGTTACCAGTAATGCCGTTGTTGGAGATTGTTGGCAAGGCCGGAATATCTGACCCCGTGCAAAAAGGATCTACTTCATCGAACATAGGTTCTATTTCGGTGTCAATCACAATCTCAAGTGTGGTGGTTCCTGCACATTGACCGGCATTGGGAGTGAACGTGTAGGTGGTGGTTTGCAAGTTGTTAATAGCTGGAGTCCAGCTCCCGGTGATTCCGTTGCTGGAAGTGGTTGGTAACGCCGGTACGTCGGAGCCCAGACAAAAGGGACCGGCATCATTGAATTCAGGCATCACTTCCTCCTCAATAGTTATGGTGGTTTCAGCTGTTACAGCATCGCAATTACCTGAGGCAGCAATGGTGTAGGTTACCGTGTAGGTGCCGGAATTGCTTTGATCAGGTGTAACCTGTCCTGTGGTAGGGTTGATGGCAAGACCTCCCGGCTGAGCGCTAAATGTTCCGCCGGTGAAGTTTTCAGTGCCTTCAAGAACAACATCTTGAGGCGGGGCTTCCGAAGCACAGAGCAACGTATTGGGATAGCTGATGGATGCGGTTGGGCAAGGGTCAACTGTAGCTCCTACAAAATAAGGGCAGTGCAGACTGTGTGTACAGCCAAATGGGACATTGAATGTGTAACAGAATACATACGAGTTTCCGGGGGTAACCGGAGAAAATGTAAGACTCGCCAAACTACCCGTCTGTATAGGAGCACCACAAGTGATGTCGTAAAGTTGCCAGGAAAAATTGGTGACGTTTCCTGCGCCACAGTCAGAGGTGATAATCACATTGAAATCTACGCTGGTAGCTGTCGCTGTAAAGGAATTACAAAATGTATTCAGCGAGTTGGATGCCAAAGGAGGGATGAAATCGTCATTATCGCAGTCATCTACTACCTGCTGAACGGTGGGTGGAGTAGCGTAGCCCAATGCATCACCGCAAGGGTTTTCGCAGCTTGGACAAAGCTGATTTCCGCCTCCACCTCCGCCCCCGGATAAACAACCTACACAAGCGGGGTTATTGGCTGCAAGATCAGCACAAATGGCATCCCAGGTAGTGGCGCAACAAAATAGGTCAATGGCGCAAACAGCAGTTTGACAAAGAATGTCAGAGGGAAAGCCAGACCCAGGCTGAGGTTCATCACAAAAAGGTTGTGCCTGTACATGGTTCACACCAACAATTGAAAAGCACAAAATTATAGCCGCCAACATGTTACGAAGAGCGGTAAAACTCACTGGTTTGTTTTTAAATGGCTGCACTTATTGGTTTTGTGATGGTTTTTGTTTGGTTCAGGTTAAAAGAAATGTACGCATCCATCTGCATGGCAAGATGCAATTTTTTTTCATATCCTCTCAATGACGGTAAATAAAACCCAAGGGTTGCACCGGTAGCTTATTGTTAAATCGGGTCGCACTCTGTGTTAATGGCGTGTGATTAGAACTGGTTGTTAGTTGATGCATACCGCTGAATACATGATAAACACAAGTTCCTAAGCCTTTACTTTCAACCTGCCTTTGTGGAAAATTACGGAGCGGTGGCTCGGTAACCGATCCTAAATGAAATACCTTTCACCCAAATCAAGAACGTTCTCTTCATGGTAAGGAAGTCATCTGCGCGGAAGAAAAAAACAGGCAACGAAGAGCCGGAGAAAATCTTTGTGATTGATACCTCGGTTATACTTTACGACAGCAATGCAATCAACAATTTTGATGAACACTCCATCGTCATTCCCATTCAGGTACTTGAGGAGGTTGACAACTTCAAAAAAGGCAACGAAACCAAAAACTTCGAAGCCCGTGAGTTCATTCGATTTGTGGATCAGGTTGCCCAAAAACAACTTATCAACGACTGGGTGCCACTGAACGGTGCCGGAAAGGGAAAATTCAAAGTTGCGCTAACCCACGATGTAAAAGGCGTGGATGCCGTTAGAGTGCTTGGCGACAAAAAGTACGACAATCAGATTTTGAACTGTGCACTCAGCACCCAGGAGGCCAATCCCGATAAAAAGGTGATTTTGGTGTCTAAGGATATCTGCCTGCGCCTCAAAGCCAAAGCCCTCAATATTCAGGCTGAGGACTACGAAACGGGCAAGGTGAAAGATGTGACCAAACTCTACAAAGGTCACCAAAGTCTGGACCGCATCAACGAATCACTTCTCGACGACCTGTTTAATAAGGGCTTTGGCGACCCTGAGCTCTTGCCGAAAAAGGTTAAGCCCGTTGCCAATGAGTACTTTGTGCTGCGAAACGCCAAAAAATCTGTGTTGGCTCGTTACGATGCCCTTGAGCAAATGTTGGTGCGCGTTAAACCTGAGCCGGCATTTGGAATCAAGGCACTCAATGCTGAGCAGAGTTTTGCCCTGGATGCCCTCGCAAACCCTTCCATCAAGCTGATAACCATTCAGGGTAAGGCCGGAACCGGTAAGACCCTCCTCGCACTTGCAAGTGCCATAGAACAGCGCAGAGACTACAGGCAGATTTTTGTGAGCCGACCGGTAATACCACTGAGCAACAAAGATATCGGTTACCTGCCCGGAGATATCAAAAGTAAACTCGACCCCTACATGCAGTCAATCTGGGACAACCTTAACTACATTAAGAGTCAGTTCAGAACCACCGATAAGAATGTGCAGCGAATCAAAGAAATGGTGGACAACGAAAAGATTGCCATTTCGCCCCTGGCATACATTCGCGGTCGCAGTCTTGTGAAGATTTTCTTCATTGTGGATGAAGCCCAGAACCTCACTCCCCACGAGGTTAAAACCATCATAAGCAGGGCAGGAGATGACACCAAAATTGTATTCGCGGGTGATATTCATCAGATTGACACACCCTATCTCGACTCTGAGTCAAATGGACTATCTTACCTGATTGACAAGGTAAAGGGAAGTTCGCTGTTTGCCCATATTGCCCTGGAGAAAGGTGAGCGGAGTGATTTGGCCAATCTCGCCAATGAGCACCTCTAGAAAATGCTATTTTTGCGAACCTTCAACCCAAAAAACTACAATATGAAAGCTCTGTTCGTTCCCGTTATGCTGGCTGTTTTTTTGATAGCAGCCTGCGCAGAAACTCCCGAAACCAAAACCGAAGAAACCACAGAAAAACCTGCAACCATGACCGAAAAAGATGCAAAACCTAAAGGCGAGCAGTCCATTTCCGTTCCCACCGAAGATGGAATGTACGCCCAAATCACCACCAACCGTGGAGTGATTCTCATTCGCCTTGAGCATGAGCGCACCCCCATGACGGTAGCCAATTTTGTTGCGTTGGCCGAGGGAAACATGCCCAACAAAGCCAAACCGGAAGGTGAGCCCTTTTACGACGGACTTCTTTTCCATCGCGTTATTAGCCGTTCCAACGGTCAGGATCAGGATTTTATGATTCAGGGCGGTGACCCCGAAGGACGCGGAACAGGTGGCCCCGGATACCGTTTTCCAGACGAATTTCACCCCGAATTGCGTCACGATAAGCCGGGCATTTTGTCCATGGCCAATTCAGGGCCGGCTACCAACGGCAGTCAGTTCTTTATCACACACCTTCCCACGCCATGGCTGGACAACCGTCACTCCGTATTTGGAAGTGTGATAGGCGGTATGGATATCGTGATGAACACCATGCAGGGCGATGTGATGCAAAAAGTTGAAATCATCCGCATAGGCGATGACGCAGAAGCTTTCGACGCATTAGCTGTGTTCAATGAAAAAATGGGAGCGTAGGCCAAATACCAGAAGCCGGCTTACTGCGTTCTGATTAAAACTTCGTGCTATGAAAGCCATCCTCCTGACCTTTGCGGTGGGCTGTTTTGCCTTTGCCGTTCATGCCCAAACGGGCTCAGAATTTCCTGAACTGACGGGAGAGACCCTCTCTGAGGAGGTACTCACCATTCCCACTGATACGCGTGGCAAGTATACGCTCGTTGGATTGGCTTCGAGCGAAAAAGCTGAGGAATTTCTAAGAGGTTGGTACGAGCCGGTGTATAACAAGTTTATCGCTAAAACCGGTATGTTTGATGACATGTTCGACGTGAATGTGTTTTTTGTGCCGATGTTTTCGGGAAGCAAAAAGATTGGCAAGGGCAAGGTAATGAAGAGCATGAAAGAAAGTAAAAACACCGAGCTTTTTGACCATGTGCTCTTTTACGAAGGGCAGCTTAAAACCTATCAGGAAGCTTTGCGAATGAGTAAAACGGATTTGCCCTACATTTTCCTGCTTGACCCCGATGGCAACATTGCTTATTCAACCTCAGGTTATTTCAATGAGCGGAAGATGGATGCGATTGATGACATCCTCATTCAATAGTTGTGTGTACCCTCACTCTTGCACCCATTGGCACCAAACAGGTCATCACCATCAACCGTGACGAAGCCCCTGAACGCCGCGCCGATGACCCCGTAATTCGGGAGCGTTCCGGTAAGCAGTTGTGGTTGGCACCTGAACCTGTTTCCGGCTCGAGCAACGTGGTATTCGATATTATCAACCACCGCTTGGCAGTGCTGCTCAACGGTGCGTTTGAATCGCACGAGCACAAACCTCCATACCGCTTGAGCAGGGGAGTGGTGATTCTTGACAGCTTTGATTACGATTCTCTGGGTGCCATGAAAAGACTGTACGATTTCACCGGCATAGAACCCTTTTCCTTATTGTGCTTTCAGGAGGGAAAGATGGAGGATATGAGATGGGACGGAGTAAATGTTCACTTTAGCGAATCTTCAGTGGAAATACCAGCGATTTGGTCGTCGGCCAAGTTGTACCCGGCTGAAGTGATTCGAAATCGCGAAGATGCTTTTGCCAATTGGCTAAATCGCAATCCACGTATCTACGCTCAGCAACTGTTTGATATGCATCAGCGCGAAGGTGACGACAGCCGGGGCCCCGGTTTCAGAATGAACTACAAGGATTTCGTAAAAACGGTCAGCATCACCCAGTTTACATTTACCGGAAACAGGGTGGCTCTGCGCTACCTGGATTTAATGCGAAGGCCCGCGCAACTTGCAGAGCGGGTTTTTTGACAAGCCGTAACGAGGCGGCACAGCCATTTTTTCAACTAACTTTGTCCGAAACCAAAAGTGCAGAACTATGCGTTATGCTCAAATCATTCCGAACATTGGCGGGTTATTGATGGCAATCCTTTTCATGTTTCCGTCAACTTCGCAGGCGCAATTGTTTGACGACATGAAACCGAGAGAAACCATTCTTGACTCGCGGTGGATGTATGGTTTCAACGTAGCCGCGGTAGCTGCCAGCTACAGTTTCGGCACGAGTACCATGGATACGGATATTCCAACAGGTGAGCGCTTTGACGAAACAACCATGCCCTTTGGTTACCGCGTAGAAGGCTATTTGTTGTACAACGCCAACTTTCTGTACTTGGGGCCAGTAGTAAGCTACGAGCACCTATATGGGCGCAACCGATCTGTGATGGGCAATGATTTTTCGTATCGCATCGGTAGTGCGCGCTTTGGTCTTCACGCTGAATTTCCATTGCTCACCTCCTCAAGTGGGGCCATTTACATGTCGGTAGAAGTGGGCGGTTTGGCACTGGTTGATGATGGTACCCTAATGGGATCAGGTCAGTCGCCCGTGCTGATGTACGGCGGTTACGGCATCGGTTATCAAATCAACCTTGGCGAACATAGTAGCCTCAATATTGGTTTTACACTCGATTACACCAGATTCAGAAATGACTTCAATGGCTTGCGACTTACACACAGTTTGTTTCCCTTCGGACTTAAAACTGGTCTGAGATTTGGATAAGGACGGATTTCAAAAAATGAATACTTCAAACATGAAAGCAACTTTTTCACTTTTCCTCTTTCTTGCCATGGGCGCGATGAATATGGTGCACGCGCAGGACACCCAAAAAGTTGATGTTGAGCAAATCGTTGTTCGGTTCTATGAAACCGGCGCGCTGGCTCCCTCAGAAGCAGTCATCTCATACAGCGACGGAACCCATGAGGTAGTTGACATGAAAAGCCTCACCGGTCGCACCAAGAACTGGGAGGAAAATGCCAAAACCATCAATGAGGTGTTAAACCGCGTTCGCAAGCAAGGATATACGCTTATCAGTTCCGTTGGAGGTGGCCCCGATATGATGCTCTCTACCTATGTTTTCCTTCGGGATGATTTGGTGAAGTAGGGATTATTCAGCCACCACACTTTGCAGCGACATGCGCATAGCATCTATGCCGCGTTTTTCGAGAGCATCCTCCACGTAATCAAAAGTTGAAAGAATGTCGGGCTGGCCGTTCACGACGGCTACATCATGTTCAAAATGGGCCGATGGCATGCGGTCAGCGGTAACGATGGTCCAGCCGTCTTCCAGTTGAAGAACGTCTTTGGTTCCGAGGTTTACCATAGGCTCAATGGCAATCACAAGCCCTTCCTGAATTTTCTTTCCGCGTCCTCGTTTACCGTAATTGGGCACCTGAGGGTCTTCGTGCATGGAGGTTCCAAGTCCGTGACCAACCAGCTCCCTTACAATGCCATAGCCTTCGCGCTCAGCGTGCTCCTGAATGGCAGCTCCAATGTCTCCCAAACGCCGCCCCACGCGTGCTTCGTGAATACCCAGGTATAGACTTTCCTTGGTTACGCGGAGGAGCTTTTTAACCTCAGGAGCAATGTCTCCAATAGCAAAAGTGTAGGCATGGTCTCCGTAGTAATCATTGAGAATAGCGCCGCAGTCAACCGATACGATATCACCCTCTTTGAATGGTGTATTACATGGAATGCCGTGCACCACCTGCTCATTTACAGACATGCAAAGGGTATTGGGAAAGCCTCCAAATCCCAAAAAAGCCGGCACAGCACCTTGATCACGGATGTACTCCTCGGCCATTTTATCCAGCTCAAGAGAGGTTACTCCCGGCCCGATGCGCTCCGCAACAAGTCCTAAAGTGCGGGAAACTACCTGTGCGGCCGCTCGCATCAGTTCAATCTGCTCAGCTGTTTTGTAGTGAATCATTTCTTTTTGAATAGCTTGTCAAAAAATGAGCGATTTTCCTTTTTGTAGTTGTGATGTGCCGCTTGATTGCGCAACTGAAGGTCAGCATCGCCATCGCCGGGGTGAATCATCTGGTAGATTTCGCCCCAACCCAAAAAGCCACCTACGTTTCTGTCGTCAATAAAGAGGTCAGCGTTTACCTTTCTACTTACTCTCCCTTCTTCAAACACCTCCTCAGGGTAGCTCTTGTTCACTGCGTAAAACTCCAGTCCGTTTTCGCGGCAGTATTCCACGGCATCGTCAAGGTATCTTCCGGCCCTGAAAGTCCATAATATCAGTTTGTGACCTTTGCTTTGCAGCCTCTTCAACGTGTCAAAGGCAAACAGCATTTCAGGTCCGATATCGGGGTATTTGTGCTCCACAATGGTGCCGTCGAAATCAACTGCAATGGTGAGCGAATCTTCTCCGATAAGCATGTTTTCTGTTGTTGATGAATACGATTCAGCGCAAAAGTAAAGAGTTTAGTTCAAGTTGTGGTGAATAGTTGTAAATGTAATTTAATCAGTCTAATAGGGTGGTGTTGTGTTGGGGTAATACAAGCTTTGTTCAACCCGGGTGTGCAACTTTCCAAAAAGTTGTGAGTCAAAAGAACAACCAATTCGCACAAGATGAAAACCAATCTAATTACTTTGATTACTCCCCTGCTTATCAGTGCAGGTACAGTAATGGCTCAATGTCCCGATACCTTGTCGGTGTGGCAAACGGGTTGCGGACAAGTAGAAGCGAGCATCAACCATTTTGGCTCGGCCGGAAATCTTATTTGGACCTGGGGGGATGGCGAAAGCAGCACCGCCGCCAACCCTTCTACCCATCAGTACGATGCGCTCGGCACCTATGAAATCTGTGCCCAGGCATGGTCGTCCGGCTGCCCACAAGGGGTAGAGCTCTGTGTGCTTTTTGAATTGGAGCAGTGCCCCGAAGATTGTGGACTAAGCATTTCAACCGTCTCACAAGGAGATGGTCTCCTCACCCTCCTGGCATCTAATTTTCCCGCTGATGCATGGGTTCACTGGGAGCAAAATGGTGAAATCATCAACATAGGCGAGGAAACCACATTTGAGCTTGAGTTTGGAGACAACGAGATTTGCTCCTACTACGAAACCCCTGAGTGTCCGCAGGGCGTATTTTGGTGCAACAACTATTTCTTTCAAAACCCCGACTGCCCTACCGCCATTCAGGCGCAGCAAGTGGGTTGCGATGTGTATGATTTATCGATCGTAGGTGGATTCAGCGGTGCAAACGTGCTCTGGAGTTTCGGCTCCGAGGAGATTGAAGGTGATACAGAGTTGAGCGGGGTTCAGCTTCCTCCCGGAAACATTCAGGTCACTGCCGTGTACAGTCACCCTGATTACCCGCTTTGTGACAACACCGAGCTGAGCTTGAATGTAAATGCTTTGCTTTGTGATAGTATTTGTGAACTTGAATTGGTTCACACAACAGTAAGCCTGAATCCAATCTTCTTCAGCGCCATGACATACGACCCGGGCGCATCTGTAACCTGGACCGTGAATGGTAATCCGGCAGGTGAAGGAGACAACTTTACACTTGCGAATCAAGTCGCCGGAGGCACCTACATAATTTGCGCAAGCTATGATTCCGAATATTGCGACGAAGTGATAGAGGAATGTGTAACAATTTCTTTTCCTGATTGTCCAACGGGAATAACGGCTGAGCAGCTATTCTGTGGAGTGTACGAGGTCATATTGGAAAATGCACAGGAAGGTTCAACTATTCAATGGAGTTACCCCGGCAATAGCTTTGAATCTGATGAAAGTCCTCAAATTGTGATTCTTGAGGATTGGTTTAATAGCATTACCGCTGTGTACAACAACCCTGATAATCCTCAATGCAATGGTTCTACCTACAGCCAGATTGTTATTCACACAAGTTGCGACTCTGTATGTACTCTCGATGTGGACTTGATTGAAGGAGCTGATGGTGATATGTTTATTGCCCATACCTTGCAGACTGATGCCGTAATTGAATGGTCTATTGGCGGTGAGCCGGTTACTTTTGGCGATACCTTGAACCTCGGCTCCTTATCGCCCGGCCAATACCTGATTTGTGCGGCGTACGAAACCCCATTCTGTCCCGCGGGTGTGTTCTGGTGCGATACCTATATTGTTGGTAACGACGATTGTCCCTTTGAACTAATTGTGGAAGAAGCCGATGAATGTGGTTGTTATAACTTCAGCATCAACCCACCACAAATAGGCGGCACTTTTATGTGGAATTTGGGTGATACCTCCTTCGTTACCCTTACGCCAACAGCATCGGCATGTTATGAAGCCGGTTTCCAGACGATGTATGTGCAGATAATGGGGAGCAATAACCCCGATTGTGAGGCTGCTCCCTTGGTGCATCAATGGGAAGTGCC
>SKUL01000325.1 GCA_007129985.1 Flavobacteriales bacterium | reverse complement strand
CGGCACAGTCTTGCTGGCATGGATTCATACCCGTGTTGCCACCTACGCAGTTTCCGCAGTTGTCGGTAGTCGCTGAGCCTCCCCAGTCTCCGTTGCAGTCTTGCATACAAGGGGCGAGTCCGGTATTGCCTCCCACACAAGTTCCGCAGTTATCGATGAAGGCGTTACCTCCGGGTACTCCGGCACAGTCGGTGGGGCAGGGTGTGAGACCTGTTGTTCCACCCACACATTCTCCACAATTGTCGAGAGCGGCGCTTCCTCCCCACACACCGGCACAGTCTTGCTGGCATGGATTCATACCCGTGTTGCCACCTACGCAGTTTCCGCAGTTGTCGGTGGTAGCGCTTCCGCCCCAGACTCCGTTGCAGTCCTGTGTACAAGGTGTTTGTCCTGTGTTACCACCCACGCAATCGCCGCAATTATCGAGCGACGCAGTTCCACCCCACACACCGGCACAGTCTTGCTGGCAGGGATTCATACCCGTGTTGCCACCTACGCAGTTTCCGCAGTTGTCGGTAGTAGCTGATCCTCCCCAGTCTCCATTGCAGTCCTGCACACATGGGGTAAGGCCGGTATTACCGCCTACGCAGGTTCCGCAGTTGTCGGTAAAGGCGCTGCCTCCGGGTACTCCGGCACAGTCGGTAGGACAGGGTGTAAGTCCGGTTGTTCCGCCTACACATTCGCCACAACCATCAATGGTAGCAGAGCCTCCCCATTCACCTGCACAGTCTTGCTCACAAGGGTCGTTTCCGGTGTTTCCACCCACGCAGTCTCCACAGTTATCAGTGGTAGCGCTTCCGCCCCAGTCTCCGTTGCAGTCTTGAGCACATGCAGTCAGTCCGGTATTGCCTCCTACGCAATCGCCACAGTTATCGGTAAAGGCGGTACCTCCCCATACACCTGCACAGTCTTGCAAGCAGGGCGTGTTTCCTGAGTTTCCGCCTACGCAATTTCCGCAGTTGTCAAAAGTGGCATTTCCTCCCCAGTCGCCATTGCAATCCTGGGTGCAGGCCACGAGCCCGGTATTGCCTTCCACGCAAGTTCCACAGTTGTCAATCAAAGCAGTGCCCCACATAACTCCGTTGCAGTCCACACAGTCGTCGTGGTTGTTGAAGTCGTTGTCATCACAGTCGTCGCCATTGGCTACATAGCCGTCGGGTTGCTCGCAGGCAAGTATGGTCACGTTGGGGTCGCCGTAGCCGTCTCCGTCGTTATCGGCATACCAGGTGGTAGGCTCATTTACAGTGATGAAGTTGTTCTTGGTTTCTGTGTGGCTGCCGTCTGCATTGGTGGCAACCAGTGTTACGGTGTAGTTGCCCGGCGTGTTGAAAATGATACCGCTTGGGTTTTCGTCGCTAGAGCTGGAGGGAGTTCCTCCATTGAATGTCCACGACCACGAAGTGGGCTCGTTGGTGCTCAGGTCGGTAAAGTCAATGACATCACCGGCGCAAATGTTGGTTTCACTCGCCTGAAAGTTGGCAACCGGTGCGTTGCCGTTGTCATTGTCGAAACAGAAAGTTGTGGATTCTGAGCTTCCGAAGTTACCGCCTGAAGCGAGTGAATTGCCGTCGCTATCAGTTACTGAATATGAACCCGGCCCGAATGAGCAGCAGATACCGTCACCAAAGCTATCGTAGATGGTAAAAGTATAGCATCCGTCTTCTACGCACAGGTTTTGAATGTAGCTGGTGCCTATGGATCCATTCGGATAAGGACCGCCTGAGGCAAGTACGGTATTATCGCTGTTGGTGAGCTGCCAGGTGGTTTCTGTTCCGTAAAAGTCTGTTGTTACGTTGATGGTGATGGCATTTCCGGCGATGGCAGTATAAACAGCAGAATGCGTGTCATTCGACATGTTTTCATCAGCCATCCCATTGGGCTGGTTGGTTGACGCGTAGAACGTACCACCAGTTGTGGGCCCGGTGTAGGAGGGAAGCGTTACCGAAGTGGAACCTCCTGTAGCAAGGCTTCCGGTCCAGCCATATGTTTGGGGATTATTGCCATCCACGTTGTAAACGATTTCTACGCTGGTAAGTGTGGTTGAACCAAAATTGGTAAGGGTTACCTCTGGGGTAAAGGTGGGCGAACACAAAGAGCCAGTGGGCTGAGTGATATGCGTGATACCTGCATCGAGGTTGTTCACCGGAACACATGCCTGTGAATTCAACAGAGCAGCCCGTGGCCCGAGCAAAGCAGCACGCATACGGTCTTTCTGCCCTTGGGTAAACATATTCCGGCAGAGTTGGCTGGTATAATCCAGGTAGTTGTTTACCTGCTGAGTGCCACCGCAAGCGGGAGAGTTGCAGTTGCTGTTCATGGTTGTTGGTGGTGTATCGCACACGCGATCTCCCTGTGTGTTGCAATTGCTCTCGTTACAGTTGTTGCCCTGAAAGGTGTGGTAAAGGTGAAGTGCGTGACCGAGCTCATGGGTGAGGGTTCGGTTCATGTTGGTGTATGACTTCAGGTTCCCTACGGTACCGAAAGCGTTGAAGAGAATCACCGTTCCGTCAACCTGACTTGTTGTTGGGAAATAGGCATATCCCTGAATACCGCCGCCACCGTTGTTGTTTTCGATTTCAGATACCACCCAGATGTTGTAGTACTGCTGATTGGGCCAGCGGCTTAGGTTTTTGATGGCCATTTCGTTGGCGCCCTGTCCCATTCCTGCGGTAATTCCTTCGTCGGCGTAAAGCGGTACGGTCGTACCATCTACGCGGTTGATACCACTGTGCGGATTGTTATCCGGGTCGCGAACGGCGAGGCAGAATTCAATTTCAACATCCACACCATCGCCGTCTCCATTGGTGCCGGCCATTTTGCGGTAGTCCTCGTTCAAGGCCTCAATGGCCGAGTAAATTTGCTCGTCCGAAATATTGGTGCCGCTGCCGAGAGGCTCGCCTTTGTGAATGATGTGCACCACAAGGGGCATGGTGAGCACCCCGTTGCGGTGTCCGCCAAAGTCTGCATTGATGATGTCGCGCAAATCGCGCTCGCGGTTTTGCATTTCGCTCTGGTAAAGCGGGTCGTTGGCCATCATCACGTCGTGACGATTGTCAAATGCGCATTGGTGATCATTGTCGTCGTTCGAATGAAACACCATCTTTTCTTCGGGAGCTGCCGGATGTGCCTCGCTTTGCTGCGCGTGCAACTCAGCGAGCTTTTGGGCAAGGTGATGCTGTGCCGGAACCGGAGGGTTCTGCTGTGCGAAAAGCCCAGTGGCCAACAGGCCAAGAGCTATCCATGTTAAGAGGGCGCGTGTACGTTCCATGTTTTCAGAAGTGTTTTGACGAGTAGCAAATTCTCGTCTTGATACTGAATCACACTTCTGAAGGTTTCGCCTTTTCGATGAATGACCCCAAATGCGGGGCTTAGCACGTGCTTATCGGGCGCTTAAAAGATGGAAATCTCCGATTAATTTGAGCAGAAAGGTGCTGAATGAAGCAAAAACAGGGATTACTTCTTGTTGGCAGCGCGAACCTGAGCTTCAAGCATGTCCCACATTTTGGGCGGAATGGCCTTGAGCATGTTGAACTCTCCGGCTCCTTGCAGCCATTCGCCACCATCCATGGTAACCACTTCACCGTTGATATAGGCAGCGTAATCGCTGAGTAGGTAGGCGGCCAGATTGGCCAGCTCTCGCGGGTCTCCCACACGCCCGAGCGGTACGCGTTGGTCCATGCTGAATTGCTCCACAAGGTCGCCGGGCAGTAGGCGCTCCCACGCACCTTTCGTAGGAAACGGGCCGGGTGCAATGGCGTTAATACGGATACCGCGGTTACCCCATTCTACCGCGAGCGAACGGGTCATGGCCACCACACCTGCCTTGGCGCAGGCAGAGGGAACCACATAACCGGAGCCTGTGCTCGCGTAGGTAGTAGCAATGTTGAGAATGCTTCGACCGGTAGCTTGCTCGTCTTTAAGCCAATGTTTTCCAACAGCAAGGGTGCAATGGGCCGTGCCCTTGAGTACAATGTCGAGAATCACACCGAATGCCCGCGCTGAAAGGCGCTCTGTGGGGGCAATGAAGTTTCCGGCTGCGTTGTTTACGAGGCTGTCAATTTTGCCGTACTTGTCGAGAACGGCAGCTACCATGGCATCTACCTGGTCGGCTTGCGCTACATCGCAGGCAAGGGGAAGTACTTCTGCACCCGTTTCTTCAGAAATTTCAGCGGCCGTAGCTTCAAGTTTTTCCAACTTGCGACTGGTAATCACAACTTTCGCTCCGAGGCGACCCAATTCGGTGGACATGGCTCTGCCCAATCCGGAGCCTCCGCCGGTAACAATCACCACACGTGATGAAAAGGTGTCTTTGGGTAACATAGAACTAAGTTGGGGCGCGCTCATAAGATGGGGTTTTTGTGTTCAGCGGTAAAGGTAACATTTGACCTGCCGTAAACACAATGATGAAAGTGTTGAAATTGTTCCTACTTTTAAAAAATGAAAGGTGCGTATCCGGCTAAAATTTTGCTCGCGTGGGGTGAAGCCCTCACAGGAAATCGTGGCATTCGCGATTGGCTGATGAAAAACGGCTATCCCGAGTTGGGTATTTTTTGCTTTGCGCTGCGCAATCAGCAGGAAGCACGCGATTGGCTGATGGAGAACGGCTTTCCGCATCTGATGGCTACCATTAATGGAGCCGAGGGAAATGAACAGGCCTTTGAATGGCTCCAAATCCATGGCTATGATGTGCTTTCCAGAGTAGCCCGTGCCGGCGATGGGGATGACGACTCCGTGCATTGGCTCAAACAACGAAACCAACCTGAGTTTGCCATGTTGGCGCTCAAAATACGCTATATCAAAAACCAAATCGAAGATGACAACAACGACATTCACAAAATCAGTCCGTATTAGCGTGACCATTGCGCTCAGCGCATTGCTGGTATCCTGCGTGCCCTGCGAAAAAGGTGCGGGGGAGGTAGTGCAGGAGTCCATATCTGTAGATGCTTTTTCATCGGTTGAAGTGAGGTGCCCGGTGAATGTATTCATCAGCCAGAATCATTTTCCTACTCAGGCTACTATTAAAGCACAAAAAAATATAGCCGACCTGCTGAGCATCGAAGTTGAGAATGGTGTTTTGACCATCAACTCCGACGAGTGCTTTCAAAGCAAAGAAGTAGTAGAGGTCTATCTCAATACTGAGCGTGTAGAGGGATTGGCTGTATATGGCTCCGGCGATATTCACGGACTCACCGATTTGTTGGGCGGAACCATGAAGATGAAGGTAAAAGGCTCCGGTGATATCACAGCCGAAGGTACCTACCGTCATATCGAGGCCGATATTCAGGGCTCCGGAGATATTCGCTTCAACGGTAAGGCCGATAGACTGGAAGTGACCATAAAGGGTTCGGGCGACTTTAAAGGCCAAAACATGACTGCCAAATCTACGAGCGTTAAAATTTCAGGTAGTGGCGATGCTTTTGTAAACGCCGAGGAGTCTCTTGAGGCCAGTGTTTCCGGCAGTGGCGATATCCGCTATACGGGTGCTCCGCGCGATTCGACGTTTTCGGTAAAAGGAAGCGGTAGCATACGGCCGATGCGCTAATCGCTGTGGGGTGACTGCATCATGGGTCGGAAAACCTGTTCTCCCACTTTGATTTGGCTTATCGGCAGCTCGAATCGCTTGTTGTTGATTTCATAAACCAACAAAACGGTTTCAGGTACGTCGGGTGGAGCCGTTGTACCTGTGTTTTCAGGCAGGTTGATGGTTTCCTGGCCGCGGACGTAGAGTTCCTTTTCTGTTCCCGAAAACAAGTCGGTGTTGCTGCGCTGATACCATTGCATGCCGCCAACAACCTGCAAAACGGGAAGGGAGCGACCGTCAGCCTTTAACTCAACAAACCTTACCGGCTTTTCAGCTTCAACGGAAAGCTTGAGCTCATACATCAGGAAATACCACGTGGGGCCGGAAACTCCCGGATACTCGCGGTGAATGGTTAGTTCGGCACTTTCAAGCTTGAAAGAAGGATGAGCCGATGCGGTTTTCTTCGACTGAGAGCATCCCGCACTGAGCAGTACGCACAAGCCGGCCAACAGAAGCCAGGCTAATCGTTGAAAAACCGACTGTTCCAGTTGTATTTGCTAAAAGTGAAATGAAACGCGAAACAGAGGTATGACAGCACGGCGGCCATCAGAAGGTTCATCCAAAGGAAGAACACCAGTCTGCCCGGGTTGAAGAAAGTCGCTTCCGTTTCGGCGGTAATCATGCTGTTGGGTAACACGAAGGTAAGCAGCAATGTAAAGGCAAGCACCGTTGCAGCCAGCGTTGCCGGACTCCGGAACGGAAACTTCATGATGGAGCGATACCACTTCAGGTCATTGCCCCACTGGTGTACCAGATAAAATTTTCCGTTGGAAACGGGCAGAAAAAGCAGAGGGTCCTGGTTGCAGTCGCTTAGTTTAAATTTCGTTGCCGGCGCCAGAATATAGTAGCGGTCCGTTTGTACATTTTGCACGCGCTGTAGGTTGCGGAGTTTGGAAATGGCTTCCTGCGGAATTTCACCGCTGTAGTGCTGCGTGCCCAAAAACCGCAGTCGGTATTTTACGGCAACGCGCTCAATGGCTTCTTTGGAGTAAATGCGTTTGGCATCTAATTTAGAAGCGTTGAGCAAAGGCTCGTTTCCGGGGTTCTCCTCGATAGACTGTAGTATGTCTCTGTCCTGAACCGCATCGTCGCGAAGCCAGTCATTTACTTTGTCCAGTAAGCTTGTTTCAATGGGGTTGTTTTCGGCGTCGTTCAGCGCATCGCGCAAATTCACATCTCTCATCATTTCTCTCCCGATTTGATTGTCTAAAATTACACAAACAGACCTTGCATTGCAAGACCATTGGTGAAATAACAATTCAGAAGCGCGAAGGTTTTTGAATCATCAGGCCTGATATCCCTGGGTCAGAATATCAAGAATATGCTGCGCTGCTTTGGCTATGCGCGTACCCGGACCAAATACGCCAACCACCCCGGCGTTGTACAGAAAATCATAATCCTGCTGCGGGATAACGCCACCGGCCACCACCAGCATATCTTCCCTGCCTGCTTGTTTAAGTGCTTCAATTACCGCAGGTACGAGCGTTTTATGCCCTGCTGCCAGCGATGACACGCCGAGCACGTGTACATCGTTTTCAACGGCTTGCTTGGCGGCTTCTTCGGGAGTTTGAAAAAGCGGCCCGATATCCACATCAAAGCCGATGTCCGCAAAAGCGGTAGCAATGACCTTGGCTCCGCGGTCGTGTCCGTCCTGGCCCATTTTGGCAATCATGATGCGGGGTCTGCGCCCGGCAATGGCGGCAAAGTCGTTGCACATTTGGCGCGCCTTGTTGAAGTCTTCGTCGTTTTTCACCTCTTCGGAATATACGCCGGTTATAGAGCGGATGGTAGCCTGATAACGGCCAAATACTTTTTCGAGTGCGAACGAAATCTCACCGAGGCTCGCGCGCTTTCGGGCGGCTTCTACGGCCAGTTCAAGGAGGTTGCCCTCGCCACTTTTGGCACCTTCGGTCAACGCGTTCAATGCCTGCTGACAAGCATTTTCATCGCGTTCGGATTTGAGTTTTTGAAGTCGTTCAAGTTGTTGTCGGCGCACCTCTGTGTTGTCCACATCGCGAATTTCGATGTTGGTTTTCTCATCGGTTTCGTATCGGTTCACGCCCACAATCACCGAGCTTCCGCCGTCAATGCGCGCCTGCTTTTTGGCAGCGGCTTCCTCAATTCGCATTTTCGGAACACCTGTTTCGATGGCTTTGGCCATTCCGCCCAGTTCTTCAATTTCAGCGAGGTGCTTTTTGGCGCGGTGGTACAATTCGTGGGTAAGGCTTTCCACGTAATACGAGCCACCCCAAGGGTCAACCACTTTGCAGATGTCGGTTTCTTCCTGAAGATAAATCTGCGTGTTTCGGGCTATGCGCGCCGAGAAATCAGTCGGAAGGGCAATGGCCTCATCCAGCGCATTGGTGTGGAGAGATTGCGTACCGCCAAAAGCTGCAGCCAACGCTTCGATGCAGGTTCGGGCCACGTTGTTGAACGGGTCTTGCTCCGTAAGACTCCAGCCCGATGTTTGACAATGTGTGCGCAATGCCAGCGATTTTTGGTTCTCCGGATTGAACTGCTGAATCATCTCCGCCCAAAGCAATCGGCCGGCCCGCATTTTAGCAATCTCCATAAAATGGTTCATCCCAATTGCCCAGAAAAACGAAAGCCGCGGAGCAAAATCGTCAATGCTCAACCCGGCTTCAAGTCCGGTGCGGACGTATTCAAGTCCGTCGGCGAGTGTATAGGCCAGCTCGATATCTGCCGGTGCACCTGCTTCGTGCATGTGGTAGCCCGAGATGCTGATGGAGTTGAATCGCGGCATCTGGCGCGAGGTAAAGCGGAAAATGTCGGCCACAATTCGCATAGACGGCCCCGGAGGATAGATATAGGTATTGCGAACCATGAATTCCTTCAGAATATCGTTCTGAATGGTTCCTGAAAGTTGGTCGGGCGATACACCTTGTTCCTCAGCCGCTACAATATAAAAGGCCATGATGGGCAATACTGCGCCGTTCATGGTCATGGAAACCGACATCTTATCGAGCGGAATTTGGTCGAACAACAGCTTCATATCAAGCACGCTGTCAATGGCTACACCGGCTTTACCTACGTCTCCAACCACGCGCGGATGGTCGGAATCATAGCCGCGATGGGTGGCAAGGTCAAATGCAACCGACAGTCCTTTTTGTCCGGCGGCGAGATTTCTGCGGTAGAATGAATTGCTTTCTTCTGCGGTGCTAAAACCGGCGTACTGGCGGATGGTCCAGGGGCGCACGGTGTACATGGAGGCGTATGGGCCGCGCAGGTAAGGAGGGGAGCCCGCCTGAAAACCGAGGTGACTCACTTCTTTGAGGTCTTCGGCGCTGTAGCGGGGTTTGAGCTCAATACCCTCGGGGGTATTCATACCCGTTTCCAAGTGAGGCTTGCCCGGTTGAAGCAGACCAAAATCCAATTCGATATCCTGAAACGAAATACGGGTCATGCAGTGGTGCTTTGTGACATGGATTCAACGTGTTGAGCGGCGCGGCGCAATTTGAGCGGCTCTACCATCTTGCTCTCAGTAATGGCAGATTCTGCGTTTCTTTCTGCCTGCACACTTCCCTGTTCATCGGGATTGGGATACTTGTTGGCGCCAATGTAGGTGAGAATTCCTTCCGAGACTTTGCGCTCTTCTTCGGCGGCTTCAAGGCTGATTTGCTCTTGCAACCATCCGTTTTTGGCTGCTTCAATGAGACCGCCTTGCGCCTCTATCTCTTTGAATCGTTTCCAAACTTGCTGCATCAAATCGTGAGTAAGGCGCTCCAACATGTAAGAGCCCGCGGCAGGGTCAGTCACTTCGCGAAGGTGAACCTCTTCTGCCAGGAGCAACTGAATGTTGCGTGCAATGCGCAAGCTGAAATCGTTGTGCTGGTCGTCGTGCGGTAGAACCCTCAGGTGGTTGCAGCCCCCGATAACCGCAGCCATCGCCTGGGTGGTGTTTCGGAGCATGTTGGTGTAAGGGTCTCGCATAGAGCGCTCACGTGGACTGGTGATGCACGCAATCTGCACCTGTGCCGCTTTTTGCGGATTGGCACCATAGGCCTTGCACACATTGGCCCAAAGTGGACGCAATGCGCGGAGCTTGGCAATCTGGGTGTAGTATGACCTTCCGCAAGCCAGTCGGAACGAAATACCCGCTGCGGCATCGTCGGGCGCAATGTTGGCTTCGCGCGACCAGTTCAGGTATTCGTTGGCGTGGGCCAGTGCTGCGGCGAGTTCTGTAACGGTATCCGCTCCGGCATGGTGGTACATGGATGCGTCAACCCGAAGAGGGGTGAAGCGTTGAAGTCCGGTTTCGAGGCGAAGATTCAGAAGCTCTTGCACCATTTCGGCGTCGCGCGCCTCGTTCAATATCCAGTTGCCGCGACTTAAAAGTACCGTAATGGGGTCGAATGCCATACCGCCGTTAATCGAATCAGGGCTGTAGCCTTTACTCTTGGCGTGTTGTCCCAGTGATTCCAGCAGCACGCGCGGACGGGTAGTGCCTTCGAAGTGCACGGAAATGTAGGGTAGTTCAATGTCTTTCAGCAGGGCTTTTAAATCATCTTCCGACGAAAAATCACCCCTGAAGCCTAGCGCATGTACCCCGTTGTTGAGCAGTTTGAGTCCTGTTTTGTTGGCATCTGCGGAGGCCGTTTCAGCCACATCCTCGCGAATAAGCCAGCCTTCGGGACGGCCATTTCCGGGGATAAATACTGCAGGTTCGGGTAAATCCTCGCTGCTGTAATCGGGTTTCAGATGGAGGCCGTTGGCAGGAGTCCAGCAAAGGTCGTCGTAGTCGAGGGACTTTAACTCCTTTCGGATAAGGTTGCGCCAATCTTCGGCTGAGGTCGGGTCAAAGGGTTTTGTTGCGTCTTTCATGCGCTGTCAGGCCGCCGGTTGCGGGCTTAGTCAAAAATGACGAGAAAAATGTCTTCGTCTTCTTTCTTCATGTGGTGATGCTCGCGGGCAAATTTCTCCAGAGACTCCTTGTTGGTGGTAAGGTCGTGAATGGCTGCCTTGGTTTCCTCAATGCGCTGCCTGTAGTACTCCTGCTCGTTTTCGAGTTGATTGAGTTTCATTCTGGCTCCCATCTGTGAAATCAGGTCGTTGTTGTGGAAAAAGGTTATCCACAGCAACATGGCCAGCGTTGCCAGGGCATACTTGTTTCGAAGGAATTTGGGAATTCGCTTGAGCATGGCATAAAGGTACAAGGAAAGGGGCAAACCGAAAACGGCCTGCCCCTAAAACTTTTCACAAGGTTACATTGAATTAACCGAGGAAAGGGTAACGGTAGTCCTTGGCAGGCACAAAGGTTTCTTTGATGGTTCTTGGTGAAACCCAGCGGATGAGGTTGAGGTAAGAACCGGCTTTGTCGTTGGTTCCGGAACCTCTCGCACCTCCAAAAGGCTGCTGACCTACCACGGCTCCTGTTGGCTTGTCGTTGATGTAGAAGTTTCCTGCAGCATTGGCCAACATGCGGGTTGCGAGGTCAATGGCATAGCGGTCACCGGAGAAAATACTACCTGTAAGGGCGTACTCCGATGTGCTGTCAACAAGCTTGAGCGTAGCTTCAAAATCGTTGGCGGGATAAACGTAAATGGTGAGCACCGGTCCAAAAATCTCCTCGCACATGGTTCGGAATTTCGGGTTGGTGGTTTCAACCACGGTGGGCTCAATAAAGTATCCTTTTGAATCGTCGTAGTTTCCACCGGCGATGATGCTCGCGTCGCTTTGCCCTTTTGTGTAGTCAATATAGCCCGATATTTTATCGAAAGCTTTGCGGTCAATCACGGCATTTACAAAGTTGCCAAAGTCTTCGGGGCTTCCCATTTTGAATGAGGCGAGGTCGCTCAGGAGTTGTTCTTTCACTGCCGGCCACAAATTGTCGGGGATGTAAGCACGAGAGGCAGCCGAACATTTCTGTCCCTGGAACTCGAAAGCGCCACGAGACAATGCTACCGCCACTTCAATGGGGTCGGCGCTGCGGTGAGCCACCACAAAGTCTTTACCGCCGGTTTCGCCCACGATGCGCGGGTAGCTTTTGTATTTGGCGATGTTCGCACCGATGGTTGTCCACAAATGACGGAACACTCCGGTAGAGCCCGTAAAGTGAAGACCTGCAAAATCCGGGTGGTTGAAAATCACCTCACCAGCTTCAGGGCCATCGAGTGTTACCATATTAATAACTCCATCAGGAACGCCTGCTGCTTTGAACAGCTCCATAATGATTTGCGCGGAGTAAACCTGCGAATCGGCGGGCTTCCAAACAACCGTGTTGCCCATCAGTGCGGGCGCTACGCAAAGGTTGGCGGCAATAGAGGTGAAGTTAAATGGAGTGAGTGCGAATACAAAACCTTCCAGAGGGCGGTATTCCATGCGGTTCCAGATTCCGGGGTTGCTGCCGGGCTGGTCGCTGTAAATCTGCTGCATGTACGCCACATTAAAGCGCAAAAAGTCAATCAATTCGCAGGCAGCGTCAATCTCGGCCTGAAATGCGTTTTTCGACTGCCCGAGCATGGTGGCAGCGTTCATGCGGTCGCGGAAAGGACCTGCTAACAAATCGGCGGCTTTTAGGAAGATGCTTGCACGGTGTTCCCATGGCAGATTGCTCCAGGCTTCACGTGCAGACAACGCAGCGTCAATGGCTGATTTTACGTGCGAGGCATCGCCATAGTTGAAGTGGCCGATGATGCGCTGGTGGTCGTGCGGAGGCGAAAGCGGATGTTTGTTTCCGGTTCTTACCTCCTCGCTACCGATGTACATAGGTACATCAACAGGTTCTTGCTGCAGCATACTGCGATAGGTAGCAAGCAGCGATTCGCGTTCTGCACTTCCGGGTGCATAATCTTTTACCGGCTCATTGGCCACAGGGGGCACCTGGTATATTCCTTTGGGCATAAACAGAGATGTTTTCGGGGTGACTAATCAAAAATAGAGCGGCAAAATTAGCCATTCAAAGTGGGTTCACAAGGAGTATGGAGGTCCTGTTGCAAATGTGGTTGGAAGCCGTGGTGAATCGGCTTTTCAGCTTAGAGGAATTGTTGGGCGGATTCCGAGTGTCTTTTCCGGAATCGCTCCGAGGCTATAGGTTGATTACTCTTAGTTTAAGCGCCAGGGAGCCAGCATATAAAAGCGAGGGATGTGCGCTTTGAATACGAGGCCGGCATCCAAACGCTTCATCAGGTAAGAACCGCTCATCGAGCCGAAATCCGTCATGAAATCGCAACCTGAACTGTAGGTGTATTTGCTACCGGGCGGGATAACAGGTTGCTCACCCACTACGCCTTCGCCTTCCACCTCGCGCTTGTCGCCATTGCTGTCGATGATAAACCACTCTCTTCTCAGCAACTTCACAGGGAAATCGTTGGTGTTCTCGATGGTGATGTTGTATATGAAGAAATACTGCTCGTTGGCAGGCGAAGAATAGTCGTGCTCGTACTTCGTGTCCACCGTAATCTTGATACCACTACTTACCGCTGTTACCATAGCTTTTCTTTTAAGTGTTCTGTGTGGCGAAGTACAAGGTGGTTAAACTTAGCGCTTATTAGCATTAACGTACGACACACCGATAAGTTGGTCGTAATTGTTCGAAAAATCGCGGTGATATACCAATATCATATAGGCGTTTTCGGTTTCCATGAAAGAGCCTTCTATGATGGTGATATCGGGCTTGCCTACATGTTCCTCAACCACAGCATATTTGTAGTTGTAAAACCCTTGTTTCAGGTGAAGGCTGCATTGGTAGCTCCCAATTTCGGGGTTGTACGTCATTTTGTTTTCGTCGGTCAAGGCGAAGTTGTTGTAGCCACCGTACACGTACACATCTGAGCGAATCAGCGGCTGGTCCACTTTTAAAGTGAAGTTTACCGTGGCGTAGTCAGACTCGGTGTGGTCTGCAAAGCCGTCGTCGTTTTTCACAAAGGCCTGCCCGTTGATATCGCGGATGGTTTCGTATCGCCTGAAGACGCGCGGCTGATCTGGAGCCAGCAGTATTTGCCATCCCAGCGGGGTTCGTTCGCTGCGCAGAATGTTCTCCATCTGGTAGGTGAAGCTTTTGATATCGAGGGGCCGATACTCATTTCCTGCCATAAAGGTTGCCGGTGCGTCGTAGTCGTAAACCAGTTCTCCTCCTTTTACAAACACCGGGTTGAGACCCGTAATAGCAGAGTTCCAGCGCTGGTTCTGGATAAGCACCACATTCAAATCCCTGAATGGATTCGGAATGGGGAATGACCCGTGGTTGATGGTAAATTGAATTTCCTGACCTTCCTGTCTCAGTGCTACATTGCGCGGAGCAGCGGCCTTGGCATCTATTGAAACAACATTTTCGGTGACCATGAATCGACGGGTGAAAATTACCTTCTTGGGGTCGTCGTCTGCAAATACTTTCAGCAGGTAATTCCCCGACCGGATGAAGCGTAAATCCTGATTCGGAAAAGTAAAGCGGTGGTGAGTGTAGGGCTGGTTGGTGTTGAAGGAATTGCTGAAATCATTGATGTAGTTGGTGAAAAAGCCCTCTATGTATTCTGACTCAATGAGGTCGGAGCTTTCCCAATCGTGGGTGCAGTGCTCTACCGAATAGGCAAAGGTCCGTGAGTAAGGGTGGAGGTCGTCAAACCGCACCTCAATTTTTTCTCCGCCACCCAGGCTTATGATGGGTGGGTTGAGTTGCAAACCAGCCTTGTGCACCAGAATGGTTTTAATATGTTCGTCGTACACGCGGTCTTCAAAAGGGAGTTGGTTTTTTTTGGCTTCCTCTCTTCGGGCTTTTTCCTCAGCCTCTCGCTGCAATCGTCGTTCCTCTCGCAGTTCTTTTTTGGTTTTGGGTCTGTCTTCGTCTTCAATGAACTCGGGCTGCTCACCCTCTGTCTGGGCCATAACTTCCGGCACGGAAAAGAGTAAACAAGTAATCAACAATAGGGGCAGAAATCTGTTAAAGAGCATGAATAAAGATTTGATTTTTTTGGGGCAATATAGCAGCAATTTTATTGCCAGTTTCCTTAGCCACTTGGTAGTAATTTCTAATTTTGCCCCGAATTTTAACCGACGCGGAACATGTCAAAAACCATCAAAATCAGGAAAGGCGTTGATATCAAGCTCGTGGGAGAGGCCGAAAAAGCCAAATCCCAAATCAATCGTCCTGAGATTTTTGCTGTAAAGCCCACCGATTTTCACAACCTCACACCCAAAATGGTGGTTCGCGAAGGCGATGAGGTAAAAGCCGGAACCGTTCTTTTTTACGACAAGTACAACGAAGCCATCAAGTTTACCAGCCCTGTGAGCGGTGAGGTGGCCGAGATCCGACGCGGTGAAAAGCGACGAATTCTCGAGGTACGTATCCTTGCCGATAAAGAGCCGTCTGCCGTTGATTTTGGCGCAGGTGACCCCGGTTCAATGTCGCGCGAGCAGGTAGTTGAAAAGCTGCTAAACAGCGGTTTGTGGACAGTAATTCGTCAGCGTCCATTCTCAACCATTGCAAATCCCGAAGACAAGCCCAAATCCATTTTTGTTTCTGCGGTAAACACTGCTCCGCTGGGTGCTGACCTGAATTTTATTTGCCAGGACCACATCAGCGAGTTGCAAACCGGTTTGGATGCAATGGCAAAACTCTGCGATGGCCCCATTCATTTTCAGGTTTCTGCCGACCCGGAGAAGTCGAAAGCATTCCAAGGATTGAAAAATGTTCAACTGAATAAAGTGAGTGGACCTCACCCCGCAGGAAATGTGGGCGTGCAGATTCACGAACTCGACCCGCTTAACAAAGGTGAACTGATCTGGTACGTAACACCCTCACACCTGATTACCATTGGAAGGCTGTTCAAAGAAGGAAAATACAATCCTGCCTGTACCGTTGCCCTGGTGGGTAGCGAGGTAACAGAGCCCAAATATTTTAACACCTGGTATGGTGCACCTGTGAAGCCCATTACTGCCGGCCGTTTGAAAGATGGAGACATTCGTATCATTTCTGGTAACGTGCTCACCGGCGAAAAAATTGACAACGAAGGCTTCGTTGGATTTTATCACACTGAAGTTTCTGTGATTCCCGAAGGACATGAGCCTCAGTTTTTCCTTACCGAAGGATGGCTTTCGCCCGGATTGCACAAGTTCTCATTGTCGCACGCATTTCCGTCGTGGCTGATGCCCGGTAAAAAGTACCGCCTCAACACCAACCTAAACGGTGAAGAGCGTGCCTTTGTGGTAACGGGAGAGATGGAGAAAGTTTTCCCTTTTGATATCTACCCCATGCAGCTCGTGAAATCTATCATGATGAACGACATTGACATGATGGAGAAGCTGGGTATTTACGAAGTGGATAGCGAGGATTTTGCGCTGTGTGAGTTTGTTTGCACATCGAAAATTGAAATCCAGCGCATTGTAAGAGAAGGTTTGGATGTAATCCAAAAAGAGTTTGCATAATCGAAACAAAAACCGATAGCATTGAAAGCGTTAAAAGACCTGATTGACAACAAGCTGATGCCTCCCTTCAAGGAAGGAGGCAAGCTGCACAAGTTTTGGCCCATTCCGGATTCACTGGACACGTTTGCCTTTGTACCGGGCCACGTAACCAAATCCGGATCGCACATCCGCGACGGTATTGATATGAAGCGTACCATGTTTATGGTGATTGTAGCGCTCATTCCTTGTTTGCTCTTCGGAATGTACAACGTGGGTTACCAGCATTACATGGCCATGGGCGTAACAACGGCCACTTTTGGCGATATGTTCCTTTTCGGAGCGCTGAAAGTACTGCCGCTGGTAATCGTTTCATACGGGGTAGGACTTGGTATTGAGTTTATTTTTTGCATCGTAAAAAGTCACGCCATCAACGAGGGATTCCTTGTGTCGGGAATGTTGATTCCCCTGTGTATGCCTGTTGATGTTCCGCTTTGGATGGTGGGTGTTGCCACCGCCTTTGCCGTGGTAATCGGAAAAGAAGTGTTTGGTGGAACCGGAATGAATATCCTGAACGTGGCACTGACCGCGCGGGCATTCCTGTTTTTTGCCTACCCAACCGAAATGTCGGGAAACAAAGTGTGGATCAACACCGCCGGTGATGGTAAGCCTGTTGATGGCTACACTGGAGAGACCTTGCTTGCTAAAGCTACCACTACTCCCGTTTCTGAGTTTACCGATACGGCCGGCAATGCATACGCAAGCGTGAATGCTTCACTGTTGGATGCGATTTACGGCTTCATTCCCGGCTCAGTGGGTGAGACCTCTGTAATTGCCATCCTGATTGGGGCAGGTATATTGCTTTGGACAGGTATTGGAAGCTGGCGCATCATGCTTTCTGCGATTGCCGGCGGTGCGGTGATGGGGCTTATCTTCAACCTGGTGGGGCCGGCGTACTTCCCCAACAATACTTTCCTTGCACTGCCGTGGTGGTATCACCTCGCCATTGGTGGGTTTATGTTTGGTGTGGTGTTCATGGCGACCGACCCTGTAACCGCTTCGCAAACAGCAACCGGAAAATACATTTACGGCTTCCTCATTGGTTTTCTGGCGATACTCATTCGAACGGTGAACCCGGCCTACCCCGAGGGAGTGATGATGGCCATTCTCTTTATGAATGTAATGGCTCCGATGATTGACCACTATGTAATAGAGGCCAACATCAAACGACGAATGAACCGACTTAAAGTAAAAACTGCGTAAGATGGCTCTAGACAAAAACAGCAATGCATTTACATTCGGCTTTGCACTGGTGATGGTTGTGGTGGTGGGCGCTGTGCTCTCGTCACTCGCCATGGGCCTCAAGCCTTTGCAGCTCAAGAATCAAGCTGACAAGAAGCGAATTGATATTCTCACCGCCATTGACGTGGATGCCAACAGAACCAATGCGGCCGAGCTTTTCGACAAATACGTTGTGGAGCGTGTGGTGATTGATTACGATGGTAACATCATCAGCAGCAACACCGGTGAGGTGGATGCCCTGGACGACAAAGACGCGTTTAACATCAACATCCGCGCGGAGTACCGCGATCGCTCCATTAAGCCCGAAGAAAGAAACTATCCCTTCTACAAATGCGACAAGGATGGTAAAACGCTCTACGTAATTCCCATGATTGGAAACGGTCTGTGGGGTGCGATCTGGGGTTTTGTTGCACTTGAGGATGATTTCAACATGGTGTACGGAGCCAGCTTTGACCACGCCACTGAAACACCCGGTCTCGGAGCTGAAATCAGCCTGCCCATGTTTCAGGATCCTTTCAAGGGTAAGCAAATACTGGACGATCAAGGAAATTACAAATCCATTGAAGTGAAAAAAGGTGGCGCCGAAGCCGGAAACCCGCATCAGGTAGATGGAATCACCGGTGGTACCATTACCAGCGACGGAGTAACCGAAATGCTTCAGCGTACCCTGAAGGTATATCACCGCTTCTTTAACAAAAACAACGCTTAAGACCATGAGTACAGAAACAACTGCACCCGAGGTTAAAGAGGAGAAAAGACCCTCTGAGCCCTTGTTCTCCAAGAAAAACAAGAAGCTGATCACCGATCCGCTCGATGACGATAACCCCATTACCGTTCAGGTACTTGGTATTTGTTCAGCACTGGCCATTACTGTACAGGTGGAGCAAGCAGTGGTGATGTCGCTGTCGGTAGTGTTTGTAATGATGATGGGTAACCTCATTATTTCACTGCTGCGCAATTCCATTCCGTCGCGAATCCGAATTATCGTTCAACTGGTGGTGGTTGCTTCGCTTGTAATTGTGGTGAGTGAAACACTGCAGGCTTTCCTTCCTGATGTGGCGGCCAGACTCTCGGTTTTCGTGGGACTGATTATCACGAACTGTATTATTATGGGTCGTTTCGAAGCCTTTGCCATGGGTAACAAGCCTTTTCCATCAGTACTCGACGGATTTGGAAACGCCCTCGGTTACGCCTGGATTCTGGTAGCTGTGGCGGTGGTACGCGAGCTCTTCGGCTCTGGTAAACTTTACGGTTTTGAGGTGATACCCGCAGCGTTTTACGACATGGGCTACATGAACAACAACATGATGATTCTGCCTCCAATGGCACTCGTAACTGTTGGTGTTATTATCTGGATTCAGCGTGCGCGCAACACCAAACTCATTGAAGAAAACTAACAACCTACTCAAGCAAGAATAAGCCATGGATGCTGTAAACATATTTGTCCGCTCGATTTTTGTCGACAACATGATTTTCGCCTACTTCCTCGGTATGTGTTCATACCTGGCCGTATCGAAAACGGTTAAAACGGGAGTAGGACTTGGTTTTGCCGTGATTTTCGTACTCGGTATTACCGTGCCTATCAACTACCTGTTGGAGAATTACTTTCTACAGCCCGGTGCACTTACCTGGATAAGCGCCGATTTTGCCACTGTAGATTTGAGCTTCCTCAGCTTTATCATGTTTATCGCTGTAATTGCCTCGATGGTGCAGTTGGTAGAGATGATTGTTGAGCGATTCGCACCGGCACTGTACGGCGCATTGGGAATCTTCCTTCCGCTTATCGCTGTGAACTGCTCCATCCTCGGAGGTGCACTCTTTATGCAAGAGCGTCAGTATCCCAATATCTGGGATGCCACCGTATTTGGACTTGGTTCAGGTGTGGGCTGGTGGATTGCCATTGTATCCATTGCGGCTATCCGCGAAAAAATTCGCTACTCCAATGTACCTGCTCCACTGCGAGGGTTGGGTATCACGTTTATCATCACCGGTCTCATGGGCATTGCCTTCATGAGCTTTATGGGAATAGAATTGTAACTAGCAAAACAGATTTTCAAGCATGGGAACTACCATTCTTCTTACCATTGCCGTATTCTTCATGGTCATCTTTCTATTGGTGAGTGTGTTGCTTTACGCCAAATCCAAGCTGTCACCCTCCGGACCTGTAACCATCACTGTAAATGGTGAGAAGCAATTGCAGGTAGAATCGGGTGATACGCTGCTTACTACCCTGAGCAACAATAAACTCTTTCTGCCTTCTGCTTGTGGAGGTGGAGGTACTTGCGCCATGTGCAAGTGCCAGATTCACAAAGGAGGGGGTGAAATTCTTCCTACCGAAGCTCCTTACTTCACCCGAAAGGAAATCCAGGACAACTGGCGTTTGGGATGTCAGGTAAAGGTAAAGCAGGACATGGATATCCAGATTCCTGAAGAAATCTTTGGTATCAAGAAATGGGAGTGCGAAGTGGTTTCTAACTACAGCGTGGCCTCGTTTATCAAGGAGTTTGTAGTGAAGCTGCCCGAAGGTGAACACCTCGAGTTTGAGGCAGGAGGATACATCCAGATTGACGTACCTCCATGTACGGTGGATTTCAAAGACATTGACATTACCACGCACCCTGAGCTTGAGCGCGACCCCGACGATTTCAAACCCGAATGGGACAAATTTGACCTCTGGAAGCTGAAAATGGTGAACGACGAGCCTATTTTCCGCGCATACTCCATGGCCAATCACCCGGCCGAGGGGAACATCATCATGCTAAACATTCGTATTGCTACGCCACCGTGGGATCGCGCCAAGAACGACTGGATGGCGGTTAACCCCGGTATCTGCTCTTCGTTTGTGTTTGGCTGCAAGCCCGGCGACAAAGTGACCATTTCAGGACCTTACGGTGAGTTCTTTATCAAAGAAACCGACGCTGAAATGCTTTACATCGGTGGAGGTGCCGGTATGGCTCCGATGCGCTCGCACTTGTTTCACCTCTTCCACACCTTGCGCACCAATCGAAAAGTTACCTATTGGTACGGAGGTCGTTCAAAGCGAGAGCTTTTCTACCTCGACCACTTCCGCAAGATTGAAAAGGAATTCCCCAATTTCCGGTTCTTTGTGGCCTTGAGTGAGCCTGCTGAAGAAGACAACTGGCAGGTGAAGGAAGATATTGACGCTCCCGGCGATGGTTTTGTGGGTTTTGTGCACCAGGTGGTGATTGACCAGTACCTTAAAAAGCACGACGCACCTGAAGACATTGAGTTTTACTTCTGCGGTCCGCCGCTGATGAACCAGGCCGTATTGAAAATGGTTGACGACTGGGGTGTACCGCCTGAAAACGTTGCCTTCGACGACTTTGGAGGTTAATCATATTGATTGCTCTTAAAGAAAGACCGCCATTGTGCGGTCTTTTTTTTTTGCGGTGAGGCTTTAGACGCCATTCAACCGGTGAGCATCCGAAGAGCCTAATTGCGTTGGTAACTAAGTTTTATCATTTCGACCGAAACAACAACGGCAGGAGTTGCGAAGCGGTAACACACCCCTAAGCGCTCTCAAGACCGAAAAAGTGTCAACCTATTTTAGGACGAGAGAAGCCCTACGAGTGACTCCCACGGAAATTGATTAATCGGATACATCGCGGTTTTCATTCACCAACTTCATAAATTCGTAAAAAATCATGAAGTATAGTTCATGAATTTTACTAAATTTGTGAAGTAGAAATTCTTGCGTTCATGAATTTTCTTCCAAGAATTCTGTATAACAGACTAAAAAACAGCCTTTATAAAGGGAAAGTGCTGGTGTTGTATGGTGCCCGCAGAACAGGTAAAACTACGCTCGTTCGTCAATTGGTTGAGGAAGCAGGAGAGGATGCCGCGTACATCAATTGTGAGCTACAAGAGAACAAGGATTTACTTCAAAGCACCAATTCTTTGATGCTGAAGGACTTTGTAGCGGCAAATCGCCTTATGGTTTTTGACGAAGCACAGCATATTCCGGATATGGGGATAATCTTGAAAGTGTTGGTGGATACTTTTCCCGAGGTACAGTTTATAGCCACAGGGTCATCAAGTTTTGAACTGGCAAGCAAGGTTTCTGAACCGCTTACAGGTAGGTCAAGAACCTACATGCTTCTTCCGTTTTCTCTGGAAGAAATGCGCTCACTTCACCCGCTGGTTGAGCTTAAATCAATGCTCCCGTCTTTCATCCGATTCGGAATGTACCCGCAGGTGGTCTTTTCATCAGAAGCTGACAAAGAAGAGGAACTGAGTGAAATCGCATCCAGCTACCTCTATCGTGATGTGCTGCAATTTGAGCAGATTAAAAGGCCGGAACTCATTGAAAAGTTGTTGCAGGCTTTGGCGCTTCAGTTGGGTAGCAAATCTTCACTGAATGAGTTGGCACAAATTACCGGAAGCAACGTGCACACGGTAAAGCGGTATATTGAGCTGCTCGAAAAGTCGTTCGTTATTTTTCGCCTGCGCTCGTTTAGCCGAAACCTCCGTAAAGAAATTGCCAAGAGCCAAAAAATCTATTTCTACGACACCGGAATACGCAACGCCATTATTAGGAACCACAACCCGCTGCACCTTCGGTCGGATGCCGGGGGGCTTTGGGAAAATTTCTGTATTTCGGAGCGACTGAAATTCAACGAATTTAACCGGAGAAAAGTAAACAGCTTTTTCTGGCGAACCTACGACCAGAAAGAAATTGATTACATCGAAGAGAAAGACGGTGCGCTGTATTGCTTTGAATTTAAGTACAACTCCAAGGCAAGTGGACGCATGCCAAAGGAGTTTGCTCAAACATATCCCGAGGCCCGTTTCAAGACAATCACCCCCGAGAATTTCTATGAGCTCTTCAGCGAAGATTTTTAGTCATAGCTCGTATTCGGGTGTGACAGGTTGTAAATGAGATTTCTCCGCCGAAGTATTTCGGGAGAGAAATCTCTCTTGAATTCGGCATTAGAAAGTAATTACAAACCCCCTACGTCTGTATCACCCCCACGTTATAAGGCCGCTCAGCGGGGGCGTGGTTGGCAGCTTCAATGCCCATTGAAATCACCTTGCGGGTTTCGAGCGGGTCAATGATGGCATCCAGCCAAAGACGCGAGGCTGCGTAGTAAGGCTTGGTTTGCTCTTCGTAGCGCGACTCAATTTTCTCAAGCAGGGCTTTTTCGTCTTCGGGGGTGATTTCTTTGCCCTTGGCTTTGAGCGATGCCACCTCTATTTGTAACAATACCTTTGCCGCCTGGGCTCCACCCATTACAGCCAATTGCGCACTTGGCCACCCAACAATCAAGCGCGGGTCGTATGCCTTGCCACACATGGCATAGTTACCGGCACCGTAGGAGTTGCCCACAATCACAGTGAACTTGGGCACTACGCTGTTGCTCATCGCATTCACCATCTTGGCGCCGTCCTTAATAATACCGCCGTGCTCCGATTTTGAGCCCACCATAAATCCGGTAACGTCCTGCAAAAACACAAGCGGAATGTTCTTCTGATTGCAGTTCATGATAAACCGCGCGGCCTTGTCAGCAGAGTCGGAGTAAATCACTCCGCCAAACTGCATTTCGCCTTTTTTGTTCTTTACAATTTGTCGCTGATTGGCCACAATGCCCACACTCCAACCGTCAATGCGTGCATAGGCACATACGATGCTCTTGCCAAAACCTGCCTTGTATTCGGTGAACTTTGAATCATCCACCAGTCGCTTAATGATTTCTTTGGTTTCGTAGGGTTTGGTGCGCTCGGCAGGCAGTATTCCGTAGATTTCTTTTTCGTCCAGAGCGGGTAGGGTAGCTTCTTTTCGGTCAAAACCGGCCAGGGGACCGCGGTTCCCGATTTTATCCACCAAGTCGCGAATGGTCTCAAGACACTCCTTGTCGTTGGCCACTTTGTAATCGGTTACACCGGAAATCTCGCTGTGCGTAGTAGCACCGCCAAGGGTTTCATTGTCAATGTCCTCACCAATCGCAGCTTTCACAAGGTATGAACCAGCGAGGAAGATGGTTCCGGTTTTTTCTACAATCAAAGATTCATCGCTCATAATGGGCAGGTAGGCCCCACCGGCCACACAGCTTCCCATGATGGCGGCAATTTGAGGAATTCCCCTCGACGACATCACCGCGTTGTTGCGGAAAATACGCCCAAAGTGCTCCTTGTCGGGAAAAATCTCATCCTGCATAGGAAGAAAAACCCCCGCGCTATCTACCAGATAAATAATAGGAATACGGTTCTCCATAGCGATTTCCTGGGCGCGCAGGTTCTTTTTTCCGGTTATCGGAAACCAGGCTCCGGCTTTTACCGATGCGTCGTTGGCAACCACTATACAGAGCTTGCCTGATACATAACCCATCACAACCACAACGCCCCCCGACGGACAGCCTCCGTACTCCTTGTACATGCCATCGCCGGCAAGCGCACCGATTTCTACGCGCTCGCTGTCGGGGTCGAGCAACATGTCAATGCGCTCGCGGGCACTCATTTTGCCTTTGGCTTTCAGTTTTTCAATTTTGTCGCTACCGCCGCCTTCGTAAACTTTGTTTAGTTTTCGGTTTAACTGCGATATTTTCAATCGCATAGCGTCGTCGTTCTTGTTGAATTCCAAATTGGCCATGTGGATTATTTTAGCGGCCTAAGTTAGTAATTTGACTGGCGTCAAAGCGGATGTTTCGCAACCACAACGCCGCATCGGGCCCAAGGTTGAAAAGTGCATCCAACACCGAACAATGAGGGCGAAACCCAAAACGGTCGGTAAAAACCTGAAGGTAAGCAGGGCAGTCGGCTTGCAGCTTGCCAAAGGCCGAAGGCTTGAACCATTGACGCATGTCGCAGTATTGCGGTTTTGGGTCTACGTATTTTTCCGACGATTCAAGCTCCGCTTCGGTTTTCAGTTGCTTCAATATCCAGTGGAGGGCGGCCTTGTTCCAATTGCAGAGCAGAGGCGTTTCATCGGTGTAAAGTTCTGCCAGTGAATCCATGTAATGCTCAAAGAACGGCGCCGAACCGTAGGCAGCGCGAATGCTTTTCAGGTGCTGGTCTCTCCAGTTGGTTTTGTGGTCAATCTGTACCTCGGCGGTGGGTACTTTTTGCCCTTTGCGCGACACCACCGGAATGGTAAGCGGATGTATGCCATTAGGACCCGCCAAATCGTAGCGATTGCGCCATGTTTGTTTGGGGAAATGCTCGCCCAAATCCATGATGGCTTCATGTGTAAGAAGCAGGTGCATGTACAAGTCGTTGCCAAAGGCACAAAGGGGCAATATAAGCTTGGGCGGCGTCATGCTACTTTTTGAAACAATCGCGACCAGCGGATTTTTGCGTACCACGGGGCCAGCGGGTCAAAGGAAAAAAGTGTTCGCGATGCCCGTCCAATGATATGACTCTCAGGAACAGGCCCCCAGTGCCGCGAATCAATGGAATTGTGGCGGTTGTCGCCCATCACAAAGTAATAGTCCTCTTTAAAGATGTATCGCTCGGCGTGCTTTCCGTTTACAAAAATGGAATCTCCCACGTTGGAAATGGCATTGCCTTCGTAGTGTGTTATCAAGCGTTCGTATCGTTGCAGGTTAATGGCGTCCAGCTCAATGGTATCGCCTAGTCGCGGCACGTAAAAGGGGCCATAGTCATCGGGCGACCAATTGTTTCCTTCAATGGGCGGAAACATACTGCCCGGATATTTGCCCGGAGCATAGGCGGCACGTGTTATTTGTAATTCAGGAAAGAGAGTGTCAGCCGCAGCGGCTTCATCTGCGCTGAGGTTGATGATGTGCACATCGCCCAAACTCAGCCGTGTTCGTTGGCTATAATCATCTAGCCATTCGTACAATTTGTTGAAAGTGCCCTTGGGTCCCTGCACTTCGTAGTTGGAGAGAATGGTATGCGCCGGAACGCTCAAAACACCGCCAATAAAGAGATTTCCGTTGCGAAGCTGAATCGTGTCTCCGGGAAGCGCCACGGCCCGTTTTACCATGATGCGTTTTCTGTCTACCACACCCGAATCTGCCGGAAAGTTGAATACAATCACGTCGTCTGCTTCAAGCTTACCGCCGTAGCTCACGCGCCACACAGGTAATGACGCCCGATTGAAACGAACACGCGTAAAAGGAATCCCGATGCTCACGGGCATGCGCGGCCCGAGCGGAAAGCGGCTTACCAGCACCAAATCGCCGGGAAAGAGATTGGGCTCCATCGAAGAACGGGTCACCACCTTGGGACTGAAAAGGAAAGTGGTTGCGGCCCAGATAAAGATGGCAGCCGCTACGAACGACTTCAACCAGCTTTTCCATGCCGCGCTCTTCCGGGCCATGGCTCTCAGTCAACCAAAGAGAAGATGCGTTTCCAGCGGGTGCCTTCGTAGGGGTCGCGTGAGTACCAGATAAACACGGCCTTACCCACAATATGGTCGTTGGGAACGAAGCCCCAAAAGCGCGAGTCGGCCGAGTTATGACGATTGTCTCCCATCATAAAGTAGTAGTCCTGCTTAAAGGTGTAGCTTGTGCTTTCTACTCCGTTGATGTAGATTTTACCGTTTCGCAGCTCAAGGTCGTTGCCCTCGTAGTAGCCTATGGCGCGCTCGTAAAGTGGCAGGTTGTATTCGTCCAGGTCAACGGTTTCGCCTGCCTTGGGTATCCACAAGGGGCCAAAATTATCAGCTGTCCAGTTGTAGTCGGGGTGGTTGGGAAAAATGGGCCGTACTTTTCCGTCGATGTTTGCCTCCCGCTTTTTCTCATTGCGAGGTATTACCTCACTCACATTGCTGAATTCCAGTACCTCGGCTGCCACATCGCTACTCATAAACATGGCGTATTGTTCGCCTTTTTTGAGCTCAAACAGGTCGTCGGGATTAATGTCGAATTGCTTTTTAAGCATCCGCGTATTGAGTGCCCCGGTGGTGTACACATCATACAGAAACTGGGTTTTCTCGGGATTGTCAATCATTTTGTTGTCAATCCAAACTTCACGGTCTTTGATTTCGAGGGTCTCTCCGGGAAGCCCGATACAACGCTTGATATAGTTTTCGCGCTTGTCAATGGGTCGCACCTGAATCTCTCCCATAGGCACGTATCCGCGACGACCATCCACCACCTGTGGCAACTTGTAATTGGGATTCCACACGTTTTTGCGTCCGTGGTCTCGAAGAAGCTGGTAGTAGCTCTGGTTTTGGAAATTGAGTGCCACGGTATCGCCCTCGGGGTAGTTGAACACAGTGGCATCGAAGCGCTCTACGCTGCCAAATCCGGGAAGCCGGAAATAGGGCAGTTTCTGCCATTCAACGTAAGATTTGGTGTTGATAAGCGGCATGGTATGGTGTGCAAAAGGAAAGGCAATGGGCGTCATGGGGGAGCGCGCTCCGTAACTTACCTTGCTCACAAAGAGGTAGTCTCCCACCAGCATGGATTTTTCCATCGAGGGAGTTGGGATGGTAAAAGCCTCGATAAAAAACACGCGGATGATGGTTGCGGCCACCACGGCAAAAATGATGGCATCCACCCACTCGCGCACGGCACCTTTTTTCTCTTTGGTGAAATCAATAGGGCCGGTGTAGATAATTTCGTCCTTGAAGGCCAGCATGGGAATCATGGCGAAAGGGGCGAAGGTCATCAGCAGGTCATCGGTAAAACTGCGCTTTCCAAAGCATCTGCCCAACTCCACGTTCATCACAATAAGCATCAGGAAATTCACTCCCGGAACGAGAAGTAGCAGTAACCACCACCAAGGTTTCTTGATGATTTTGAGCCAGATGTAAAAATTGTAACCCGGTACCAGACCTTCCCACGCTTTGTGGCCCGCCTTGGGAAACAGTTTCCAGAAACTGCCAAAGTAGGCGGCAATGGTCAGGTAAAAGAGAATGATGGCAATCATGTAAGCTGGTTTAAGTTGAGTACGTCTTTCATGGTAAAAATTCCTGTTTTGCCTTTTAGCCATTCGGCGGCAAACAGAGCACCCGAGGCAAAACCGTCGCGGTTGTGCGCTTTGTGGGTGAGGCTTATCTCATCGCACTGCGACGAGTAGGAAAGGCCGTGGGTCCCGGGTACGCCGGGTTCCCTCAAGGCCGTAATGGGCAAATGGTCATTTTTTACAGCGTCCGAATTGCTCCACGAGGAATAGCCTTTATGGTTGGCAATCAAGTCATCGGCCAAGGCGATGGCGGTGCCACTTGGGGCATCGAGTTTTTCGGTGTGATGGATTTCTGAGAGTTCAGCGCGGTAATGAGGCTGCTGGCTCATCAGTCGGGCCAGCACGCGGTTCACCTCCATAAAGAGATTCACACCAATGCTGAAATTCGGAGCGTAGAGCAGTGCGCCTTGTTTCTGCGAAATGATTGCGCTGAGCTCGGGCAGTTGACGGTACCAACCGGTGGTGCCACATACAACGGGAATGCCTTGTTCAACACAGGCTTGAATATTGGCAACGGCAGCGTCCGGGCGGGTGAATTCAATGGCAACGTCGGTGTCAACCGGAAGCGAAAAGCTGGATTCTGCTCCGCGACCTACTTTGGCCACAATGTCGTGTCCGGCCTCGAGGGCGAGGCGCTCAATGGCCTTTCCCATTTTTCCGTAACCAATCAGGGCTATTTTCATTTCAAGCGATTGCGCCCAAAATTACAACTTCAGGCAAAAGGTAAGTCCGGCCATGGGTTGAGCGGTCGGTAGCACGGATGGAGCGATTCTAAGCGAGAGCTCATCGCTCACATCGAAACTAAAAAGGTGACCATAAACCTGCGCGTCCACAATGTTGAGCAGATAAACGGCCACTAGCCCGAGGTAGGAGTAGTCACGCCATTTTTGGTGCTGAATAACCAGTTCACGCAATTGCGGAGGACTGTATCCGGATGTATTGATGGTTGAGGGGTCGCCGTCGGTGGCGTTGAGAAAACTTTGACGGTAGAAATTGGCCTGCCGGATGTTGTCCTGTAAAAAGTACACAGCCACACCCACGCCGGCATACACAACAGGAACCTTCCAGTATTGGCGGTTATAGGCCTGACCAAGTCCGGGTAATACGGCAGAGTAGATGGTAGCCCTTTTCGGGGAGTGAATGCGATCAGGTTTTTTGGCCGGGTCGCCGCGAATCACCCTGTCAGACTTAACACCCGGCTCCGTGTAGAAGATTTCCTGTTCAAACCCCGGAGGGATGGAATCGGGTTCAGCAACAGACTCGGGTACGTCAGGAGTGGCCTCGAGGGTATCGGGTGTTTCCTGAGCCTGAGCGTGGTGCAGTAGCAGCACGAAGCCAGCTATCCAAAAAAATCGGTTCAATACGCCTGCAAAATTGCGGCGATGCGCGCAAGATCTTCTTCGTTTTCGTAACGGATTACGATTTTGCCATCGCCTTGTTCACTTGGCCGGACAGCAATTTTAGTGCCCAGTTTATCCGTCAATTTCTGTTGAATGCTTTTGTGCTGAAGGGTGAGGCCTACTCTTTTTTGGGAGCTGGCGGTTTTCGCAGTGGGTTTGGAAGCACCGGCGAGTTGTTCGGCGTCGCGCACCGAGAGGTTGCCTTCTACGATGCTTCTGTAAAGCGATACCTGTTCTTCCTCAGAACCTGCACTTACCAGGGCACGTGCATGACCCATGGAAATTTGCCCCTGCCGGATACCGAGTTGTATTTCGGCCGGAAGTCGCAGCAAGCGGAGGTAGTTGGTAACGGTGGTTCGTTTTTTACCCACCTTTTCAGCGAGGGCTTCCTGCGTGAGTCCGCATTCTTCAATCAGCCGTTGGTAGCTGAGGGCCACCTCAATGGCATCCAAATCGTGACGCTGAATGTTCTCAACCAATGCCATTTCTAGCATGGCCTGGTCATCGGCGATGCGGACAAATACCGGAACTTCGGTCAGCCCGGCCATCTGCGCAGCCCTGAAGCGTCGCTCTCCCGAAATAATCTGATAGCGGTCGTAGCCCATTTTTCGTACGGTAATGGGCTGAATGATTCCGTAGGACTCAATAGATGCGGCCAACTCGGCCAACTTTTCGCGGTCAAACTCCTGTCGCGGTTGAAAAGGGTTTACCTCAATCTGCGACACAGCGATATTCGACACCGATCCTGCAAGTACGGGTTTTACAGGATTGTTGCTGGTGATGTCGGTATCGCGGTTTTCGAGCAGGGCACTCAGACCCTTGCCCAATGCTTTAGGCCTCGTCATTTACTTCAATGATTTTTTCGTCGGTGGGAATGCGGGTCAGGTCGTTTTTCTGCAAAACCTCACGCGCCAGATTCAGGTAATTGATGGAGCCTTTGCAGCTTGCATCGTGCATAATGATGGTGGCTCCGTGGCTCGGCGCCTCGCTCAGGCGGGTGTTGCGGTGAATGATGGTGTCGAACACCAGTTGCTGAAAGTGCATCTTTACTTCGGCCACCACCTGATTGGCAAGGTTGAGGCGTGTATCGTACATGGTAAGGAGGATACCTTCAATGGTCAGTTCCGGATTAAGCCTCGACTGAACAATTTTAACAGTGTTGAGCAGTTTGCCCAAACCTTCGAGCGCAAAGTACTCGCACTGTACCGGGATAATCACAGAGTCACTTGCAGAGAGCGCATTCACGGTGATAAGTCCCAATGAAGGAAGGCAATCTATGATGATAAAGTCGTACTGATCGCTGATTTTGGCCAGGGCGTGGCGCATCATATGCTCGCGATTCGGAAGGTCAATCAGTTCAATTTCAGCACCCACCAGGTCAATGTGTGCAGGAATGAGGTCCAAGTTGGGATTGTCGGTTTGCAGCACGATGTCACGCGGGTCAATGTCGTTAATCAGGCACTCGTAAATGCTGGTTTTCACATTGCGCGGGTCAATACCCACACCCGATGTTGCGTTGGCCTGCGGATCGGCATCTACCAACAGGGTTTTGTGCTCGAGTACACCCAAACACGCAGCCAGGTTAATAGCTGTGGTGGTTTTTCCTACTCCTCCTTTCTGATTCGCTACGGTGATAATCTTTGCCATCTTTCTTTATTGTTGATTGTGGGCTGCCCACAGTAGAACAAAGGTACAACAGCCCTGTTAAAAGTACCGTTTACACAAAGCCGAAAAAGCCCATAGAAAGGAATACTTTTGCACAAAATTCTGTTAATTGAACGCTCTATGATCACCTTTATTTCAGGTACAAATCGCCCCGAAAATGCAACACTGCAAATAGCGCACAAGGCCGCGAATTTTTACAGCGAAAAAGGCCTGAATACACAGGTTTATAGCTTGTGCGACCTTCCGCGCGAAGTAGCTTTTTCGGAGCTTTACGGCGAGCGTTCACCGGCATTTGAAAAGACCATTCGGAGCATGGTGGCAGATGTTGATAAGTTTGTGTTCGTTTTGCCCGAATATAATGGCGGCTTTCCCGGTATTTTGAAACTCTTTCTGGACGCTGTGGAGCCGCATCACTGGTACGGAAAAAAAGCAGCGCTCATCGGGGTATCGGCCGGACGTTCGGGTAATTTGCGCGGACTCGATCACCTTACAGGAGTACTGAATTACCTTCAGGTGAATGTGCTGCACTACAAGCCCAGTCTTTCGCGAATTCAACAGCTACCGGGAAATGAGGTGGTGTTGTCCGATGCGTACTCTGAACTGCTGCGCTTGCAGGCTCAGTTGTTTACAGCCTTCTGAAAGATTGACTTATTCGCCCGTTTTGCCGAGATCGTCAAAGCTGACATCGTTGTACGGCTCTACGGTTTCGGCAGCGCGGTTACCATACTCCCGCTCCGGAAGTTCTTCCTTACCGTTGTTGTAAACGCCGTTTCCGTTTTGTAGCTCGTAAATTTCATCAATGGTGTCCTGCAAGCCTTCAATGAACTTCTCAAAGTCCTCCTTGTAGAGAAAAAGTTTGTGCTTTTCGTAATAAGTGTCGCCGTTATCTGAGTAGCGCTTTTTGCTCTCCGTAATGGTCAGGTAAAGGTCATTTCCGCGGGTGCTCTTCACATCGAAAAAGTAGGTGCGTTTGCCGGCTCGTACTGCTTTCGAATAAACATCCTCCCGCGACTTTCTATTCGCTCCGTGGTCAGACATGTTGTTGTTTGGTTTTTTGGTTGATCGAATCCAAACAAATATAAAAAATTCCCGATTTAAGCTTGTTCGTCGGTAATTTTTTGCGATTCGGCTAATTGTTGCTGGTAGAGTTCGAAGTAAATGCCCTGTTTTTCAATCAGTTCTTCGTGGGTTCCTTCTTCGGCAACAAGGCCTTCATCCAGTATCAAAATGTGGTCGGCACTTTTTACAGAGGATGCCCGATGACTGATAATGATGGCAGTTTTGTCTTTCATCACCGGTTTCAGGTTCTGCAGAATGTTCTCCTCGGTTTCGGTATCCACCGCAGAAAGGCAGTCATCAAGAATAAGAATTTTGGGGTCTTTGGCGATGGCACGTGCAATAGACACACGCTGTTTTTGTCCGCCGGAAAGTGTAATGCCGCGCTCGCCCAATACAGTTTCAAACTGGTCGCGGAAGTCTTCAATGTTTTGCAGCACATCGGCTTTTCGGGCGGCCTCGCGAATCTGCAAAGGAAACTCCGAACCGGGGTCCAATCCAAAACTGATGTTGTTGGCAATGCTGTCAGAAAACAAGAACACATCCTGCGGTACATAGCCAATGCTGCGTCGCAATTGATAGAGATTGTGCTCCCGAATGGGTTGGTTGTCAACCAGAATCTCGCCGCTGTCGGCCTCAAAAAGTCTGGCAACAAGGTTGGCAATGGTTGATTTTCCGGAGCCGGTTCGGCCTAATATGGCGAGTGTTTTACCGGAGTCCACGCTAAAGGACACACCCTTGAGAGCCTGAATTCCGGTATCGGGATAACGGAAGGACACATTCCTAAACTCAATTTTTCCTCGGATGGGCGCATCGGTTTCTCGCTCGTTGCGGATTTCGGGTTCCTGCTTCAAAAATTCATTGATGCGCTCCTGCGACGCGGATGCCCTCTGCACCAGCGACGTTACCCAGCCCACCGCAGCAAAAGGCCACGTAAGCATGTTCACATAAATGACGAACTCGGCGATGTTTCCCACGGTAATGCCGTCGCGCCCGTTGATGACCATCACGCCACCCACATAAATGGCAAGCATGGTGCTGAGTCCGATAAGTAATATAATGGTGGGCATAAAGAGCGCATCCACCTTTACAAGTGAGAGTTGACGTTTTCGGTACACCTTACAAGCGTCGTCAAAACGCTGGCTGTATTGTAGTTCCTTGTTGAAAGCTTTCAATACCCTGATGCCCGAAAAAGCCTCCTGGCTCAAGGTGGATAAAAGCGATTGCTGCCGTTGCACTTCCTCGCTTTTCTTGTTGATGATGGTGCTCACGTAATAAATGAGCACCGACATAATGGGCAGCGGAATCAACACGTACATCGTCAGCAAGGGGCTCACCGAAAGCATGGCTCCAATGGCCAGAATAAACAGCACCACAAGGTTAATGGTGTACATCACCGCAGGGCCGAGATACATCCTTACACGACTCACATCCTCGCTGATGCGGTTCATCAAATCGCCCGTATTGTTGCGCTTGTAAAAAGCCAGGTCGAGGCGCTGGTAGTGGTCGAAGATTTCGTTTTTCAGGTCGTATTCAATGTGCCGCGACATCACGATAAGCGTCTGCCGCGTGAAAAACAGGAAAATCCCTTTCAGCAAAGCCAGCACCAGGTACAACACAGCTAATACAATACTCAGGCTGAGAATGGTTTGGGCGAGTTGCTTTTTGTTATCGAGCTTCAGCCAGTCTGCCGGGTCCTGACCAATCATCGGCAGCACGAGGGCAACGGAAGAGGGCATGGTGAGTTCCGCGGGGTCGTCATCACCCATGGTGTTGTACTGTTCAATAGACTCCTGAAGCATGTCGAAAGCACCGCGAACCACCTGCGGCGCATACACCTGAAAAATGTTGCTCAGAATGATGAACACAATTCCCAACACCATGTGCCACTTGTATTGAACAAAGTACCGGTTGAGGTGTGCGAGGTGTTTCATGGCTTGGTATAAAACGGAAAGGGAGGCAACAATTATTCTGTATTTTTGCCGCTGGTTAGACCCCCGTTTTAGCGGGTTTAAAAGTACGCGATTCCATCATAAAACTCTTTTTTCCATCAAATGTTGAAAGTAGAAGAACAGCAATCGGTTGGCACCTACGAGAACCCAATTATCCGCCCCATGGTGGATATGGATCACGAACAGGTGCTCTTTTGTCAGGATAAAGCCACAGGACTTCGGGCCATTATTGCAGTGCACAACACTGTACTTGGCCCAAGTTTGGGAGGTACGCGCATGTGGACTTACAACAACGAGATGGAAGCACTCAACGACGTGCTTCGTTTGTCTCGCGGAATGACCTATAAATCAGCTATTTCGGGGTTGAATCTCGGTGGTGGAAAAGCTGTAATCATTGGCGATAGCCGCAAACACAAGAGCGAGGCGCTTTTCCGTCGTTTTGGTCAGTTTGTGGATAGCCTGGGCGGAAAGTACATCACCGCCGAAGACGTGGGCATCACCACCCGCGACATTGAATACGTGAGCATGGAAACCGAGCACGTTGCCGGTTTGCCCGAGTACCGGGGTGGAGGAGGAGACCCGTCGCCTGTTACCGCATATGGAGTGTACATGGGTATGAAAGCGGCCGTGAAACACCAATCAGGAAATGACAACCTCGCAGGCAAGAAGGTGCTGGTTCAAGGAGCCGGTCATGTGGGTCAATACCTGGTTGAACTGCTTGTTAAAGAAGGCGCCAAGGTGGCCATCAGCGACATCCATGAAGACCGCATCAAAGCCACCAAAGCCAAGTTCGCCGTGGAAGTAGTGGATGCCGACAAGGTGTACGATGCCGACATGGATATTTACGCTCCATGCGCTTTGGGTGCTACCATCAACGATGACACCCTGAGCCGTTTGCGTTGCAGCATCATTGCCGGTGCAGCCAACAATCAGCTCGCCGAAGAAGCACGCCACGGTGCAGCCGTCATGGAGAAAGGCATTATTTACGCCCCTGATTTTCTGATTAACGCAGGAGGCATCATCAATTGCTACTCCGAGGTGATTGGATACAACCGCGATATGGCTTACCGCCAAACGGAAGACATCTACCAAACCACCCTCAATATCCTGCAGAAATCGGCCGACGAAAAGATACCCACTTACCTCGCCGCCAATCGTATGGCCGAGGAGCGTATCGCAAGTATTGCATCCATCAACCAGAGAATCTAATCGCCGTGCTGAACAGACGACATCTTCGTATCAAGATTTTTCACGCCCTCTATGCCTATTTTCAGCAGAGCAAAGAGAGCCTGGACAAAGGTGAAAAAGAGCTTTTTCACTCCATCGCCAAGATGCGAGAGATGTATATCTCCCTTCTATTGATTTTTGTGGAAATTGCCCATCAGGCCAATCTGCACATCGAGGAAAAGAAAAAGAAGAAACTTCCTTCTCAAGAAGACCTCAACCCCAACATGCGCTTTGTGGAAAATGCGCTCATCGTGCAGTTGCAGCAGAATCAGGCCCTGAAGAACGCTACCGAAAAAGAGAAAATCGGCTGGGGCGGACAGCAGGAAATGATGAAGAAAATGTACCGCCTCCTGACTGAAACAGAGGAGTACAAATCGTACATGGAAGCTCCCGAAACGGACTACGAAACCGACAGGCAGGTTATCATCAACCTGTTTAAGACCCATGTTGTGAACCACGAGCCGTTGCAACAGTATTTTGAGGACAACAGTATTTACTGGGTAGATGATTTGGACCTTGCCAGCTCCATGGCGCTCAAAACATTCAAGTCTTTTGGTGAGAAGTCAGGAAGTGATCATCCGGTTCTTGAATTGTATAAGGACCCCGAAGACGAGCAGCAATTTGTGCGGCATTTGTACCGCCAAACCATTCTTCAGAGTGAAGAGAATGAGGCGCTCATCAACGCCAAAGCAGAGAACTGGGACATGGAGCGCATAGCCCTGCTCGATATGATTCTGATGAAGATGGCGTTGAGTGAAGCACGCGAATTCCGGCAGATTCCAACAAAGGTTACGCTCAACGAGTACATCGAAATCTCCAAATATTACAGTACGCCCAAAAGCAATACCTTTATCAATGGTATCCTCGACAAGCTCTTCGCCGAGATGAAAGAGAGCGGAATGATTAAAAAAACGGGCAGAGGACTGATAGAAAACTGATATGCGAAATCTGGGAGTATTTTTTGTGCTGCTGCTGGTGTTCAGCGGATGTCGCGTTACCGATAGGAGTGACCGCATTGACACCGATATTCTGCACAACCCTAAAAGTCAGTTCAGCAAAGACCCCGAAAAGATGCCGGTCATCCATTTCGAAGAGCCCACTTTTGGGTTCGGGGTTCTCAGCGACGGCGAACGCATCGAGCACAGCTTTCATTTTACCAACGAGGGTAAGTCTCCCTTGGTGCTGAGTTTTGTGGAAGGCTCGTGTGGCTGCACAGTGATGAAAGACTGGCCACGCGACCCCATCCCTCCTGGAGGCGAAGGAAGCATCAACGTAGAGTTTAACAGCAAAAACAAAAGAGGATTTCAAAGTGTAGCCATCCGGGTGGTGGCCAACACATCGCCTTCAACCACCGTACTTACGCTGGAGGGCGAAATTGTAACTCCGGACTAAATACAAGAACAGACATGACACAAATAATGAGTGTATTACTGATGGCAGGCGGCGACGAAGGATCATGGACCACAGTACTTTTTCTTTGGGTGCCGATTATCGTGGTTTTTTACTTTTTCATGATTCGCCCTCAGGCCAAGAAAGCCAAGGAAACCAAGAAGTTTCGTGAGAGCCTAACCAAAGGACAGCGCGTGGTAACCATCGGAGGTATCCATGGCAAAATATTGGAAATTAACGACACCAATATTTTGATTGATGCAGGTGGAGCTAAACTTCGCATGGAGAAGTCGGCCATATCTCCCGACAACACCGCGGCCCTCGAAGACCTCGAGACCAAAAAGTGATGCATGAAGCTGGTGGGAATTACGGGTGGAATAGGCAGTGGTAAATCCACTGTTGCCCGCTTGATTCGCGCCATGGGTTATCCGGTGTACGACGCCGATGCACGGGCCCGCCATCTGCAGGAAACCGATTCGGAGTTAATTGAGTCCATCGTATCCTTGCTGGGCGAAGATGTCCGCGATGGTTCAGGTTTGAACAGGCCCGCTATTGCCCTGAAGGTTTTCGGGAATGCCGGGTTGTTGGCAAAGCTCAACGCCGTGGTTCATCCGCGAGTACAAACTGATTTTGAAAACTGGCTGAAGGAGCAGAAGAGCGAAATTTGCTTCAAAGAATCGGCATTGCTCGTTGAAACCGGAAGCTGGAAGCACTGCGATGCCCTCCTGGTTGTAACCGCTCCCGCTGATTTACGCGTCCAAAGAGTAGTGCAGCGTGATGGAACCAACGAGCAGGCAGTTCGTCGGCGCATGGAGCAGCAACTGCCCGAAGCCGAAAAAGCAAAGCACGCCGATTTTGTGGTGGTGAATGACGACCAACAACTATTGGTTCCGCAGGTAGAAAGTATTATCAATCAACTGGAGGGCTGAATATGTTTGTGGCGTTTTGCAGATGGGTATTCAGGCGCAACGGATGGAAGGTAACAGGCCAGCTCCCCGATTTGCCCAAGTACATTGTGTTGGTTGGTCCTCATACCAGTAGCTGGGATTTCATTTACGGAGTAGCTGCCCGCGATTATGTACAAACTGATATCCGCTTTTTGGGCAAAAAGGAGTTGTTCAAATTTCCGTTCAAAAACTTTTTTTTGAGTCTTGGCGGATTTCCTGTAAACCGGCAGGCAAACGAAAAAGCAGTTGATGCTACCATTCGTATATTCAAGGAGATGCCAGAATTTCGCCTTGCGCTTTCGCCTGAGGGAACCCGCGGTAAAGTTTCTTCTTTGCGCAGCGGATTCTACCATATCGCCAGAGGTGTGAACATCCCGTACGTTCTGGTGGGGCTCAATTACGCCACGCGAACCGTAGAGATCACCGAAGCAAAAATGGCCACCGGAACCTGGGAGGAAGAATCCGATTTTGTGGTTCGTTTCTTCCGCAATATCAAGGGGAAAAACCCGGAATTGGGTATTTCATGAGCATGGATTACTTAACGCAAAATTTACTTTTTAACAGCCTTGTGGAAATCTCCTGAGTTTTCAACATGGCTTGTTAGGAGTAGCTTCATTGCCTACATTCGCTTCGCAAACGGGTTCCGGATTTTTGGTTCCCATCCCTGAAAAAACAACGTGTTGCCGCACCCGAACATCGTTACGGGCATGGATATCGTTTGATGGGTAGGAAGGTGTGTTTGATCGGGGTAATGCAACGAAAATGAACCACTAACCTCAATAATTTAACTTACGTCATGGACAAATACGATCTACTTCTACTGGACATCATCAGCGACCATCGCGAAAACGGGCTTAAAATGAACATCGGTTTATCGCAATTAGAACGTACCTTTTGGAAACGGATCGAATCCACATCAAATCTATCTATCAATCAGGCGCGCATTGGGGAGCGCATTACCCGTTTGTACCTCGAAAATCTCATCGAGAACAAAGGAGGTTACTGCCTCACCCGAAAGGGAAGATCTTTACTGGCCGAGCAGGAAGAACAGCCGCAACGCATGGCAGGCTGAAACGATTTCAACATTTGTTCAAAAGCATTGTGAATACCCGGTTGGAAACCTTTGGTATGCAGCAGGGTAGTTTGCGGATTGAAATACATAGCTTGCGTCGTTGTTCGTTCGTTTTTTCCGAAAGGTGCATCTGCCGAGATGGGTATTCCACCAAAAGGGAGGTGCCACCTGGATTGAGAACCAAGATCTGTTTTGGATTGAAAGGGAACTTCCCCGGTTGCTCAAATCGGCCAGCCTGAAAGATGGCAGCCAATTATCCCTCACCCGGATAAAGTGGATGGAGGAGTCACACACCGTAGCTCCTCACGTTCGAATCAACAAGCGCTCCTCAAAAAAAATCGCGGTGAATCATTGACTCACCGCGATTTTTATGTCTTTCCCTGAACGAAGTTCTCAGTAAATCTCCCTGCCGGCAAAGTGAAAAGAGCACTCGATTTCTGCATTCTCGTCGCTGTCGGAACCGTGAACCGCGTTCTCAGCTTTTGATTTAGCGTAGAGTTTTCGGATGGTGCCTTCCGCTGCCTCAGCTGGGTCAGTGGCTCCAATCAGTTTGCGGAAATCTTCTACCGCATTGTCTTTTTCAAGAATGGCTGCCACAATCGGACCTGAAATCATGTAGTCTACGAGCTCGCCAAAAAACGGACGCTCTTTGTGTACAGCGTAAAAAGTTTCGGCATCCACACGGCTCAAACGGGTAAATTTCATGGCGCGGATGCGAAATCCGGCCTTTTCAATCATCGCGAGAATGTTGCCAATATTGTTGGCCGACACTGCGTCGGGCTTAATCATGGTGAAGGTTCTGTTTCCAGCCATTGCTTTGCGTTTTATGGTTTTAAAATCGGCGCAAAAGTAGAAAAATCAACCGTTACCCCAAGTTGGATGTCAATGGCTATTTTTACCGCATGTCTCAAATGCCTTTTCCAACAAAGTCATATCTGCAGCTCAAGCAGTTGCTGGTTAATAGAAGGTCGGCCGTGGTGACCGTACACAAAAATCCCGACGGTGATGCCATGGGCTCAGGTCTTGCGTGGTACCACATTCTCAAAAAATGGGCAATCGACGTGCACATTATCGTACCCAATGACTACCCCGCATTTCTGCACTTTTTACCCGGAAACGACGACGTTATCAACTTTGAGCGCGAGCGCGACAAGGCTCTTCCGCTGATTGAAGATGCGGATGTCATTTTCGCGCTGGACTACAACGATTT